>WQRM01000086.1 GCA_009786735.1 Oscillospiraceae bacterium
CGTGCCCCTGCATCGGCCCGGTGGGATACAGCGGCAGACCGTCTGGTCCTAGCGCAATGCTGTCCAGCATCGGCGAAAGCTCGCCCAGCCGTGCCACCACTTCGTCGGCGTTGCCGCCAGCGTCAGCAATCAGCTGCGGCAGAATCTGTCCCAGCAGCTCGGCGATGGAACGCACCGCTGCGCCGTCAATCACCGGCGGCCACACTTGCAGCGGGTTGTCGCTGTCTGGGTGCAGATACAAGTGGCTGCCGCCATAGCCCGGCACAATGATCACGGGTGTGGGGTCAGCGGGCGCGTTTGCGCGTGTGGCGATGGGCAGCGCGGTCAACAGCACGAGTGCTAGCAGCGCTGAAAAAAACTGTTTGCTCATACTTATATTATAGCGGAAATGGCGAATAAAGTCAAGAAAAAACCTCTCCACACACGGAGAGGCTCTTTTGTTGCTACTTGAATTTGCGCTTGCGTGCAGCTTCGGATTTCTTTTTGCGCTTCACCGAAGGTTTTTCGTAGTGCTCACGTTTGCGCACTTCTTGAATGATGCCATCACGCGATGATTGCTTTTTGAAGCGACGCAGTGCGCTGTCCAAGCTTTCGTTTTCTTTCACGCGTACTGTACTCATGGGTTTTCCCTCCCCTCATCTGGCAAATGATGATTGTTTTTGCACAACGTATTCTATTATAACGCAAATGCGCGGGCTTGTCAACCCCAAATTTGCGAAAATACTATTTGCTTTTTGCGCGCGGCTGTTGTATAATTAAGGTAACGCCTAATCAGTAAGTATTTAAAATATGGAGGGAACTACCATGGTCAAACAAGCGATCGAACGCAAACGCCTGCAACATAGCCTCAACCAGCTGCTGCAAGCGGCCTATCAGCCCCTCGCTGCGCTGCAGTGCGACATGTGGCACACCCGCGAGCCCGTGCCATTTGCCGAGCGCACCAGCGGCAAGCACCGCAAGCTCAACATCGGCGACATTTGGGCGCAGGAAGTCTTTGACTGCGCGTGGATGCACGTCACCGGCCAACTGCCCGCGGACATCCGCCACGACGACCCCAGCCTGCGCTTTCTGGTTGACCTCGCCGGCGAAGGTCTCATCGTCAGCCCCACCGGCGAAGAGCTGCAGGGCATCACCCTGTGCAAGAGTGTGACGAACATCTTCACCGGCGATATGGGCAAGCGCGTGGTGCTGCCCCGCGGCGGCATCGTGGACGAAACCGGCAAGGTGGAGTTCTGGATTGACGCGGCCGCCAACGACCTCTTTGGCAACCGCCACGCCACCAAGTTCCATCGCTTTGCGCTGCGCCAGCTGCACATCGCCCGTGTGGACGAAGCCAAGCGCAAGCTCTACTATGACTGCGCGGTGCTGTTGGGCGTGTATGACGCTGACACCAAGTCAAGCTACAGCCAGGAAATCTTCGCCGCCGTAGCCAACGCGCTGCAAAGCGGTGACGGCAGCGCCCTGCAAGCCTATCTCGCCACGAAAAACGATGACCCCAACGCCTTCGAGTACAGCGCGCAAGGGCACTCGCACCTTGATCTCGCTTGGCTGTGGCCAATTCGCGAAACCAAGCGCAAGGGGGCGCGCACCTTCGCCAGCCAAATGATGAACATCGAGCGCTACCCCGAGTATGTGTTTGGGGCATCGCAGGCGCAACTTTACCTGTGGATGAAAGAGCAATACCCCGACATCTACGCCAAGGTTAAGGCGCTACACCAACAAGGCCGCTGGGACATCCAAGGCGCAAACTGGGTGGAGCCCGACAGCAACCTCATCAATGGCGAGTCGCTCATTCGCCAGTTTTACTATGGCAAAAAGTTTTTCCGCGAAGAGTTCGGCGTTGACCCGCGCGTGCTGTGGCTGGTGGACAGCTTTGGCTACAGCGCATGCTGGCCGCAGGTGATGCAACTGGCCGACGTGCCCTACTTCCTCACCCAAAAGCTCAGCTGGAACACCGTGAACACCTTCCCCTACCATACCTACCACTGGAAGGGTCTCGATGGCGGCGAGCCCGTGCTCGCGCACATGCTGCCCGAAGACACCTACAACGCCGCAGCCAGCCCGCATCAACTGACCAAAGGCGAGAAACGCTACAAAGAGCGCAAGGTCTCGCGCCGCGCGGCATCGCTGTTCGGCATTGGTGACGGCGGCGGCGGCCCGGGTTTTGAGCATCTGGAGCGCGCACAACGCATGACCGACGTGAAAGGTCTGCCCAAGTATACCCAAGAGAGCACCGAAGCGCTCTTCGACAAACTCGCCGCCGAGGATGACGGCAACTACGCCACTCACCAAGGCGAGCTTTACCTTGAAAAGCACCAAGGCTGCTACACCACGCAGTCGCGCACGAAGAAGTTCAACCGCAAGTGCGAGTTCCTTCTGCGCAACTATGAACTCCTTGCCGCCCAAAGCAAAGGCGACCTGCCCATCAGCAAAGAAGAGCTCGACACCCTGTGGCAGGAAGTGCTGCTTTATCAATTCCACGACATCCTGCCCGGCAGCAGCATCAGCCGCGTGTATGAAGAATGCGAAGCGCGCTATGCGGTCATCGTGCGGCAGCTGCAAAGCGGCATCGCCAAGCTCGCCGAGCAGCTCTATGGCGGCAACGCGGCGGTCAACCTCAACAGCCATGCCTACCAAGGCGTGATGAAAGCTAACGGCGCATGGCGTTATGTGGAAATTCCCGCTTTTGGCGCTGTGAACCTTGAGAAAGCCCCCCTCGTCGCCGACTTCCACGCCAAATCCCGCAAGCAAGTCATCGAAAACGACTGCGCCCGCGTGGTCTTCCACGATGGCGTGATTGTGTCGTACATCCACAAGCAAGCTGGGCGTGAAATCGCCAAAGGTCCGCTCAACGTATTTAATCTTTACACCGACATCGGCGACTGCTGGGATATCCACCCGCGCGCCTACTACAAAACCCCGCACCAAACCGCCAAGTGCACGCAGTTTTATACCATCAGCTCCGGCGCACGCACCTGTGCAGTGGTGGAGTTCAAGGTCGGCGGCACGGTCATCCAGCAAGAGATCTTCCTCACCGACGGCAGCCCGCTGTTGCGCTTCCGCACCAAAATCCAGCATCGCGGCAAGCATTGCATGCTGCGCGTGGGCTTCAACCTGCCCATGGGCGACAACGCCAGCTTCAACATCCCCTATGGCCACATCGAGCGCGCCACCACCGAGAACAACAAAATCGAAAAGGCGCAATACGAAGTCAGCGGGCAAAAATTCGTTGACCTCACCGACGGCGACTACGGCGTCACGCTCATCAACGACAGCAAGTACGGCTTCCGCTGCAAAAACGGCTACCTAGACATCAATCTGCTGCGTTCGCCGCGCGGTGGCCCGGGCAAGAACGTGGATCAGGGTGAACACACGCTTGAATACGCACTGTATCCGCACGAAGGTCCGCTGGGCAGCGATGTGTACGCACAGGCTTACTTCCTCAACAACCCCATCCTGCGCACCGGCGACGGCAAGGCCAAGCAAGCCAAGCCTCTCGTCACCACCACCAACGAGAACATCGTTGTCGAGCACGTCAAAATCGCCGACGACGGCAACGGTTTGCTCTTGCGCATCTACAACAGCAGTGCCGAGCCGCAAACCGGCGAAGTGCATGTGGCAGGGCGCAAAGCCAAGCATTACACTGGTGTGATGGAAGAAGATGACCGCGGCACCGCCACCGAACAGCACACCTTGCCCGGCTTTGCGTTGAAGATTGTGCGCTACGTGTAACCGGAGGAATGCGGGAATGAAATACACAACGATTATTTTTGACGTTGGTGACACGTTGCTTGAAGAGTCCCCGAAACCATTCGAGATGTACATCGATCGGCTGGTTGACATGGGGCTCACGGTTACGCAAGCGCAAAAGAAAGACATTAAAGACAGCATCGCCAAGGCTTCTAACGAGCAAATCGCCAAAGAAGAGCAGGGTGCTCCACGGATGTCGGACAGGGAGTTTGACTTTATGCTTGACATGGCAGTGTTGGGATGCATCTTTCCTGCGGATGCGGACAAAACCGAGCATCAAATGGCGTTGAGAAAAAGAGAGTTCCCAAAACCCGAGCTTAGGATTATCCCCAACGCCGTTGAAACGCTTGAAGCGTTGCTTGAAAGAGGTTATCGTCTGGCAATCGTGTCTAATCACAGAAAATCTCTTTTGCAACGCTTAGAGGCGCTTGGAATCGCAACATATTTTGAACACATCATCGTCTCTGATGTCGTGGGCGTTGAAAAGCCTGATCCGCGGATTATGCAGCTGGCACTGGAAGCGATGTGCGTTGAAGCGAAAGATTGTCTTTACGTTGGCGATCATCCGTTTGATGTGTTGTGCGCAAAAAAAGCTGGAATGGATTGCGCTTGGCTTGCCGGCGAAGACGCGGTGTTGCCCCAAACTATTCTCTATCAAGAAGATTATCGGGTCAAGAATTTGCTGGATTTGCTGCACGTATTGTGAGAAGACACCTCGAACAGCACACCCTGCACGGCTGAGATGAGCAAACAAAACCAAACCGGAATCACACAGATTCCGGTTTTGGCTTTTGCAGGCACAAAAGATGCAATCCTATGGCGGGGAATAAAAATCACGCTCCCACGAATAGTGAAAGCGTGATAATCGGGCAAAAAAAGGTGCGATGGAGCACGCGACCGAGCCCCACCGCAGGTGGTTATTATCCTCGCACAGCCCGTCCGGCGGTTTTCAGCGTTTGTGCGTCCAGTTCGCCGCTGGCAAGCACGGTTTTGCCGTTGATGACAACGCGCTCGATGCCGAACGACTGCGCCTGGCCGGGCGTTGCGGCTTTGATGTCGGCTTCGCTGAACACGGTGAGGTCGGCATAGGCACCCGCGCGGACATAGCCGCGGTCTTTGAGTGCGAATCGATCCGCGGTTTGGCCGGTCATTTTGCGGATGGTGCGGGGCATGGTGTCGCCGCTGCCGGTGAGCGAACTGCGGATGAACTTGGGAAAGCAATCATAAATCGCGGGGTTTTGCACGCCGAAATCCTCCACCCATGCGTCGGTCATGTAGATGCACATGTCCTCTTTGCAAAGGTCGTTGATGATGTCTTGCGTGTAATACGGCCCCATGTTCACGCGACCTTTGAAGTCGCTTTCGCGGCACAGGTGTAGGTAGGTTTGTATCTCGTTTTCGCCGCGCAGCTTGGCAATTTCGGCCACGGTTTTGCCTTCATATTCCCGGCAATTCTCACCTGCATAGGCAATTTGCATGTCGTTGAGCGAAAAGCCCAGCAGCTTGCTGGCTGCGCGGGTGAGCACGGTGAGCTTGAGCTTGTTCAGCGGTTTGGCGCGCTCTTGTTCGCTCATGCTGCGATACCACGCGGGCAAAATCACGGTGATGACCGACACGCCAACGGTTTCGTTGTACATATCAAAGCCGATGTCCACGCCGTCTTGCTGCAGCTTGTGTAGCATGGCAAGCAGCGGCTTTTTGTCTTTGAATGACTTGCGTCCAACGAAGATGGCGTGCGAATATTGCAGTTTGAGCTTTGTTCCCTGCGCAACTTCAACCAGTTCATCCATCGCGCGCAACAGGTGCGACCGCCCAAGCAGTTGCGGATAGGCCAGCGAAACCGCTGAACTTGCCCGTGCGTGCACGGTGAGCGGCTTGTCGTATTGCAAGCACAAGGCGGCGATTTTTTTCAGCTCATCCAAGTCGGCATACAGCCCCGGGTCATACGCAAGCCCCAGCGAAATGCCGCAGGCGCCCTGTTGCAGGTTTTTCTCCAGCACGGCGAGCATGGCTTGTTCGTCCTCGGGCGAAAGCGACCCGCTGGCATAGCCCGAAACGCCCGCCCTTGCCGAGCAATGCCCCACCAATAGGGCGATGTTGCAGGGGGTGTTTTCGTCCACGGCGTTGAAGAAATCGTCCGCACTGCCGTATGTTCCCGTGGTGTTGTTGAAGAAGAACAACCCGCCGCCGATTTTGTCCACGTGTTGGCTGTTGCTCTCAAAACCCACGGACGACAAGCCGCAGTTGCCCGTAACAAACGTGGTGATGCCTTGGCGGACGAACGGCTCGAAGTAGGGCTGTGGGTCTTGCTTGATGGCGAACCAGTCGTTGTGCGAATGCGCATCAATGAAGCCCGATGACAGCGAAAGCCCGGTGAGATCAACCACTTCGTCTGCCAAGCTATCATCAATATTGGCTGCCACTTCGAGAATCCGGTCACCTTCATACAGCACGCTGCCCACAAAGGGCGCGCCGACTGTGCCGTCGTAGATGGTTGCGTGTTTGAGCAATGTTTTCATGGGATACCGCCTTTCTGTCATCATTCTTTGGGGCGTTCCCTACAGCAACAGCGCCACCAGCGGCACCGTGACGAGCGAAGCCGCCGTTGACAGGAACACCGCACGCGACGAAAATGCTGAGTCTGCGCCGAATTTTTCGGCAAACACCGCCGCGAGCGAAGCCGCCGGCATGGCAGACAAAATGATGAGCACGCCCAGCGCCGTTGGGTCTGTGATGATCAGCCGCGCCACAAAGAACAGCGCGATGGGTGCAATGAGCAGCTTGACGGCCGACAAAACCAGCGATTCGCGCTCCTTGAACATCTCCGACACCTTGCCCTTTGCCAGCAACCCGCCAATGAGGAACATGGAAATGGGGGTCATGGTTGCCGCCACGCCGCCGATAAAGCGACCCAGCGGTCCGCCGCCCACGCCGTCAACCACCGCC
>WQRM01000087.1 GCA_009786735.1 Oscillospiraceae bacterium
CCACCGAAACGCTGCAACTGGAATGCGACAGCCGCTATCTGGCCAGCATCACGGCGGGCGAAAGCCGCTATCGCATCAATGGCATGGGCACGGAAGAATACCCGGAGCTGCCGTCGATCACGGGCGGCGTGCCGCTGCCGTTGCCGCTGGGCACGCTGCGCGACATGATTAAGCAGACGATTTTCGCGGTGTCTATCAACCAAGATGCAAAACCCATCCACGCCGGTGTGAAGTTTGAGCTGGTGCCGGGTGAGCTGCGCTTGGTTGCGATCGATGGCTTCCGGTTGGCGATTCGCAAAGAAGCGATTGATTACCAAGGCGATGAATTGAACTTTGTAGTGCCACCGAAGGCATTGCATGAGCTGATGAAACTCAACGGCGACGACATGGAAGAGGTGTCTGTTGCGGTTGGGCGGCGGCATATCGTGTTTGATGTGGGTGATATCCACATGGTGTCGCGTTTGCTGGACGGTGAGTTCATGCAGTATCAAGCGGCAGTGCCGACCAGCGCGAAAACCGAAACCACGACAGACGTGCGCGAACTCATCGGCGTGGTGGAGCGTATTTCGTTGATTATCACCGAAAAAATCCGCAGCCCGATTCGCTGCGAGATTCAACCTGCGCAAGGGCGGTTGGAGTTCAGTTGCGCCACGGGTGTGGGTACTGCGCGCGACAGCGTGGCGGCGACTGTCACCGGCGAGGCGTTTGAGGTGGGCTTCAACAACCGCTTCTTGCTTGATGCGCTCAAGGCATGTGACACCGACCAAGTGCGCGTGAACTTCAACGGACCGGTGCAGCCGGTGGTGATGCTGCCCACCGAGGGCGAGGCGTTCCTCTACATGGTGTTGCCGGTGCGGCTGAAGAGTGAATAGGGGGTGAACGCATGAGTTACCAAGAGAGGATTGCGCAGCTCACGGTAGACATACCCGATCAGTTTGCAGCCGTAGCTTATTTTTGGCTAAAAAATTATCTGCAAGCCATTGAATCTGCAGATGAGGAATTTTGTGCAGAGATGTATGCACGTTATTTAGCGAATCCAGACAAAGGAAGCGGCACGCCGATTGAGGATGTTGCTGCGCGGCTGGGGGTTGTGCTGGAATGAAAAAAATTATCCTCATGAAACCAGCCGAAAAATTTTTGAATAAGCAGCAAGACCAAGTGGCACGACGCGTGTTGTTAGCGATATATCATTTGCCGAAAGGTCAAGTGGCAAAAATGCAGGGGGAAGATAACTTGTTCCGTTTGCGTGTTGCAGATGTGCGCGTGTTGCAGATGTGCGCGTGTTGCAGATGTGCGCGTGTTGTTTGATTGCAAAGAGAATGAAATTACGGTATACGACATTGATTATCGCGGAGAGATATACAAAAGCTAGCGAAAATTAAAACACCCCATCACAGTTGTGGCGGGGTGTTGTTTTTTGGGTGTTTATGCTCCGAGCCCAAACACACTGAAGCTGGCAAAGCCGGTGATGAGTGCGACGACGGCAATCACGGCAAGATGGATGGGGTAGAACGAGTAGAACAGCCACTTGGCTCGCTTGCCGCGTTCACCGTTGAAGTTTTTGATGAGCAGCGCGGCGATCACACAGAACACCGGGAAGAACAACGATGCAATCACCACGTTGGTGTTGCCCATCATGCCATAAATCATGTCGCGCTGTTGCACGGCGAACTCGGCGGACATCATGGGGTTGCCGGTGTAGAGATATGGGTTCACCATGGACAAACCCCACATGGCAAAGGCGGAAAGCCCAAGCCATAACACACCCGCCACCACGCCGGGCACAATGCGCCGCGCGGTTTCGCTCTTGATGATGTGGTATAGCAGCACCACCAACGGGGCGAAAAACAGCCAGTCGAACATCATCAACATGGGGATGGACACCACCACGAAAATCAGCCAAAAGACCACCTTGAGCCCCGCTTTGTGCTTGAGTTTATCGTAGATGAGCAGCAGGAGCAGGCTGACGATGATGCTGAACATGATGTTGAAGCGGAACAAACCCAGCGACAGCATATAGAATGGGATGGCGATTGCGCCGAAGATGCCCAGCCGCAGGATGTATCGCTTGAGGTTGGAGGTGTGGCGATAGCCCTCCACGACGAAGTAGCCCAAGATGGGGAACGCCAGCCCACCGGCGGCGTACATGGGGATGAGCAGCCCCAGGGGCAAAACGTCCTGCCATGGATAGAGCGCGTGGTGCAGGAACATGCCGATCATGGCGATCCATTTGAGTTGGTGTGCGTTGAATTTAAACATGGGGGGTTCCTTTCAAATGTTAGTTGGCGCTGATGGCGCTAATTGAACCGCGAGCCGTTCGGCCGATATATTGCGTGACCGCCGGGTTGCCGAGATAGCGGATATGCCCGACACCTTCGAGGGTGGCGTCAAGATAGTCCGAAGCCGCGATTTCCACGGTGCCGGTGCCGTTGAGCGTGACGATAGCGTTTGTCGCTTGCAGGTTGGTGGCGAACACGTCCGCGCTGCCGTTGATGGTGATTTCCGCATAGGACGCAGTGCCATCAAGGGTCAAGGCGGATGCGCCGTTGAGGCGCAGGTCAAGCCGCTCAACCTCGAGAGGAATGGTCATGTTGAGCGCGCCGTTTGAGGTGATGGAAAAGCTAGGTGCGCGAATGGTGTCCCACGCTTCGGTGTGCAGCGTGCCGATGACATCAATGGCCGACAGATATGGGGCGTAGACATAGGCGCGCGGCATGGTGTCGTGGGTAATTGTCCGGTTGCTGCCAGTGGCGGCGAGATGCAGCGTGCCGCCGCGCACCGTGGCTTCGTGGAAGTCAAATAGGTTCTCTTGCATGGCCAAGATGACGGATACCTCATCTGACTGGCGGAAAATCACGGTGAAGGCAGAGCTAACCTGCAGCTGTGTGAACGCATCGACCTCGAAGGGGCGTGAAACGACGGGGCCAGTGCCGTGGATGACCTCGCGACCTAGCGGCGCGGCGCAACCGACAAGGCCAACAAGCAAGATGGCGCTGGCAACAATGGCGAGAAGCTTTAACATATGTGAGGTTCCTTTCTATACAACGGCGCGGATAATCAGCATGCCCAGCCACAGCACAACGAAGTGCGCGGGGTAAACCACGTAGAACAGCCACTTCATGGTTTTGCTGCGCTTGCCGCGTTCGCCGCTGTAGCGCGTGAGCAAGAAGGCGGCGAGCACGATGCCAACTTGGAAGGTCATCTGCACGGGCGAGAAACGGTAGTTCATCAGCAGGGGGAGCGAAGCGCCGTATTCTGCGAATTGTGCGGCCAACTCCGGCGTAGCCATGGCGTGGGTGAAAAAGCCAATGACTGTGAAGACCGCTGCGGCAAACACCGGCGGCACCACGCGGCGGGCGGTTTCGTTCTTGATGATGTGCGCCATGAGCACCATGGCAATGCCCACGAAATACCACTCCAGCAGCACCAGAGACAGCGGCGCGATGACAATCACAAACAAAAGCCAAAACAGCAGGCGGGACTTCAGCTTGTCGTACAACGTGAGCACCAGCAGGCTGGCCACGATGTTGAACATGATGTTGAGGAAGGGGTACATCACCGGGTTGCCGCCGCCCATGGGCAGGCCGATGGTGAGGATGTGAAAGGGCAGCGCAAGCGCACCAAAGGCGAGCACCCGCAGGATATAGCGCTTGAGGTTTGCGGTGTGTTTGTAGCCCTCGGCGATGAAGTATGCCATGATGGGGAAGGTGAGCCCGCCAGCGAGATACATGGGGAAGGCGAGCCATTGGGGAATGATCTCCCACCAGGCGATGACCATGTGGCTGGTGATCATGCCGACAACGGCGATGATCTTGAGCTGGTTTGCGTTGAGTTTGAACATGAATTGTGTCTCCTTTGCGTTTGGTTTAGTATATGCATAGTATAACGCACCTGCGGTGAGCAGTTCGCGCGATCGGTTCGCATTGTTACATACTATGGCGCACGCGTCGCGGTATGTACTTATTATAACGATTTATGCAGGGAATCGCCAGCGATTTTGGGTGGCAATTGTGCAACTGGGGGTTGCGGGGTGTAAAGAAACGACCCCAGCGGGGTCGTCTGCGGATTATGTATGTTTTTTAGGGGATGGCCAAACGTCATGTGTTGGGTCATACCAAATCACAAAGAACACACCGTCATGAATACTGCCTAATAATCGCAAATCGCCCTCTAAGCGAAGCGAAAAAAGTTCATCGCCAACTCTTTCAGTCAAGTGAATTTCGTTTGCGCGATCTCGTGCTGCTTTGCTTGGGCTTTCAGCAAAGCGAATGAAATGATTTTGTTTTTTCGCTTGAAAAATTTCAGCCCAAGTTTGTCTTTCGCGGTCGATTAAATGCCGCAACATTCTGCTATCTTCCAGAATAGCTTTGGGAGACCATGCGCTGTCAAAATCCGCCATGGAGAACCGCCACGACGGATATTTATCGAAGTAGCCTACGACTTCGAGTTGTTTGACATCTTTTTCTTTAGTGGTTTTTTCACTGTGCGTTACTCTTTTTTGTTTCATTAGTCCCTCACAGGCTAATATAATAGTCTCGCATACTTTCTTTTGAGATGATGTTTTGAGATTGCTCACCTAATGCGACACCCTCGCGCGCTTTACGCCAAGGAGCCTCCTTGTGCGTCAACTCACTGAGCCAATGAGGCTCTTTGTCGCCGTAGTATTCAAGAACAGTATCCATCGTTGCAAGTTGCGAGGTTTGAAAAGAGGTGCCGCTGACGGGCAATGTGGTGGAGTTTGGACCGCCTATTTTAAATTGACCACGATGCTTGTTGTATAAAGTAGGAAAAACAGGTCCAGCAGCCCAGGCTTGGCATTCTTCTTCAAACAAAGGAACGTCATCCCATGCCAGAGACCAAGCTTGGCAATAGTAGACGAGTTTTTGCAATTTCATCGTTGTTGTTTCACCAATTTTACTAAGGATATACGCTGCGACATCAAAAACATTAATCATTTCATCACCTTTTCTAACCTTTCCTTCGTCCTATTATAATATGTATGCCAAACAATGTCAAGAGGTTAATTTAGCCGAAGAAAAATCTCACGATGCTTGCCAATAGGTTGCCACCGCCCAAAAGAACAAAGAAACCAGAGAGCGGAAGAACAAAGATAGCAATGGCAGCAACAGCGCCATAACCACCTATCTCATTGAACGCCCAAGTGACGCCGCCGAGGAATGCCGCAATGGCGGACAAGAACGAACCGAGGATAACCCAAGCCATAAAAGGCCTCCTTTCTGCGTTAAGCAAACAACAAACCGAACAGTGTAAGCAGGAGCATCACAACGGCAGCGCCCCAAAAGAGGATGGCGGCAAAGGTATTGTTCATCGTGTGATAGCCGAAGCCGATGAGCCCAAGCGTTGCGGAAAAGAGAACGCCGAAGATCCCCATTTGGGTCAGCAGCCCCCAAATATAATCCATAACATCAGCCCTTTCAGTTGATTAGGGGTATTATAGCACAAAAGCCACGAAATGTCAACCGCTCTATCGGTTAATCAAATACGGCGCGCCGGAGACAAAGCGCATGGGGTCGAGCGCGGTGCGTGAGCCGTCGGCGTTGAAGCGGTCAACCTGAAAGTGCAGGTGCGGACCGGTGGAGTTGCCGGTGTTGCCCATCATGCCGATGTGCTGCCCGGCGCGAATGGGCATGTCGCGGCGCAGTCCGGGGGCGAAGGTCCGCAGATGCATGTAGACCGTTTGGATGCGACCGCCTGCGGGCGCGAAGTGCCCGTGGTAGATGACCACAAAGTTGCCCATGCTGGCGTTGTAGCCAAAGCTCGCGACCACGCCGCACAGCGCGGCATAAATTGACCAGTTGGGCAGCCAGTTGTTGGCGATGGAAACGTCCACGCCGCGGTGAACGCGACCGCCACGGAAGGGCTCGCTTGCGCCAAAGCGGCTGGTGATGCGCGCGCCATGGTGCGGGAAGGGCCAGACCATTTGCCCGGCGTTTTGCACGTTGCCAATCTCACCGGCTTGGATGCGCTGGTTGATGATTTGGTTGATTTCGCGCTGGGCGGCTTCGTATTCACGCATGCCGCGGCTGATGCTGGTTTCGATGGCTCTGGCATCTTGCCCGATGCTGGTGATGATGCCTTGGATCTCTTGGCGAATTTCGTCAATGCGCCGAACTTCTTCGTCCAGCACGGCTTGTTCTTCGCGTTGGCGCAGCAGCGCTTGGGTGACGGCAAAGGTGTCGGTTTGCAGCTGCTCACGTTGTTCTTCCAGGTGAGCTTGCTCCTCACGCAGTTGCTCTTGCAGGCGTGCCATGTGCGCCATTTCCACTTCCAGTTCTTCGCGCAGCTGGGCATCGGCATCGGCTTGGCGGGTGATGAACTCGGTGACGGTGAGTATGCCGGAAAGGTCTTCGCTGGCCAGCAGCAGCTGCAGGTTGCTGACCGGTCCGTTGATGTATTGCTGGCGCAGGCGTTCCATCAGCAGCTCTTGCATGGTGTGGATTTGCTCGGTGCGCTCTTTGGTTTCGGCGTATAGGGTTGCAATTTGTGCTTGGCTTTCTTCGATGCCTTCGTTGAGTTCGCGGATGCGGGCGTTGAGGTCTTCAATCTGCCGGGTGAGGGCGTTGACCTCCACTTGGATGAGGTCGATTTTTGCCTGCACGGCATCCACTTCGGCATCCAAGGCGGGCAGCAGAGCCCGTTGGCTGGCTTGCTGGGCG
>WQRM01000088.1 GCA_009786735.1 Oscillospiraceae bacterium
GATTGTGCAGTCCACCGTGGACATTGCGCGACCGAGCCGCTCCGCAACGCAGCCAAGCCTGTGGTGGCGGATACGGCGGATGTTTCGGCGGGGATAGGCGAGGGGAGACGCGATGCGCTTCGCGGGGGATTTTTATGGGGCTGTGATAGAACACAGCGAAGCGACCGAGATCCCATACTTCGTCTTCACGCGCTCCAGTTTACCCAGCAGCGGCTTTGCCAGCAGCGCCAAAAACACCACCGTAGAGCCCGCATGCAGCGCATTCATCGGCACGCCGTAGCCAAACACAGCCCAAAACGCTTCCCACGTTGGCCGCGGAAACGCCATGATCAGCGTGTGAAAATCCATCACGCCGCCGAAGATCACGAACGTCGCCAGCCCGCCGAACACACACAGCAGCAGCACCGTGCGCCAGCGCGTTAGCTTGCTGCGACCAAACAGCAGCCCCGCCAGCAGCCCAACCATGCCCATGGCGAACATCTGCCAAGGCGTCCACGGGCCATGACCGAAGAATATGTTGCTCACAAACATCGTCACCGCCCCCACGAGGAAGCCCGACTCGCCGCCGAACGCCACGCCCGCGATGATCACGATTGCCGCCACCGGTTTGAACTGCGGCAGCATCACAAACGCGCTGCGCCCGGCGACTGCAAGCGCCACCAGCACCGCGAGAATCACAAGTTCGCGCGCCTGTGGTTTGCGGCGTTCAAAGCGCAGTAGGAAGGGCAGCATCGTCTGCAAAATGATTAGCAGTGCAATGAAGTAGAACTGCCGGTGTCCCCAAAACACCACTCCCGCCGCAATCGTCGCGGGAATGGTCAGGCAAAACACCACGGCAGTCATCCATTTTCTCATCATAGTTTACATTATACCACAAACCAACGCAAAACACAAGCCCGCAGGCGCGGGGTGGTTTTTAAAGCAGCCGCTTCGCTTTGTCCTATTATTCGCGCATAAAAACCCCCAGCTCACTGCATCGCAGAGAGTTGGGGCTCGTTTTATTATGGTTGTTCCGCGCGTAGCGCGACAAAAGTTTTTTGCGCTACTTTTTTCAAAAAACCACCTGCGGTGGGGCTCGGTCGCTTCGCTGTGTTCTATCGCAGCCCCATAAAAATTCCCCGCGAAGCGCATAGGTTTTTTTGGTTCTTTTTTTGCAAAAAAAGAACACTTCGCGCCCGCGTCTACGCAGCCGCAGCCCGCAACTTCAGCCGCAGCTTATCGCTAATCATGGCGATGAACTCGCTGTTGGTGGGCTTACCGCGTTGGTTTTGGATGGTGTAGCCGAAGTATCCCGCTAGGACTTCCACGTCGCCGCGATCCCAGGCCACTTCAATGGCGTGGCGGATGGCGCGTTCCACGCGGCTGGGTGTGGTGCTGAAGCTGCGCGCCACGGTGGGATAGAGAATCTTGGTCACAGAGCTGATCATTTCCGTGTTTTCAATCGACAGAATGATCGCCTCGCGCAGATATTGATAGCCTTTGATGTGCGCCGGCACGCCAAGCTGGTGCATGATTTCCGAAATCATCACCTCAAGATCGCTTTTGTTGCGCATCGCGCTGGGCACCACCATGCGCGGCTGTTTGATGCCCATGTTGCGCCAGCTGCTCAGCTGTGTCACGCGTTCTGCGAGCACTTGCGCGTCAAAGGGTTTGAGAAAATAATAGTCTGCGCCGGCGTTGAGCGCCTCTTGTTCAAAGCGAGGGTTGTCCACTGCGCTAAGCAAAAACACCAGTGGTTTTTGCGGCATGGATTTCATCTCTTTGAGCACGCCCAGGGCATCCAGATTTGTCAAAAACGTGTCCATAATCAGCACGTCGGGGCGTTGGCTTTGCACTTGGCGCAGCACTTCGCGGCCATCTTTGGGTAGCGTTTGCGTGTGGAATCCGCTGTTGCGCAGTGTTTGCGCGCAAGCTGCCTCGTTTCCGTCATCGGTGAGCAGAACGCGGCGGGTGTCGGTCATCATGGTTTTTGTTCCTCCTGCCAAATTTGTGGTTACTTTATCGCTTTAGTTTACTATACCACAATTGGCAATGATTGTCAATACTTTTTTCCAAGAAATTCCAACTTTTTTTCGACGACATTCGACACTGCCTGCGGGGAGCAGGTGCTTCGCGGCGCATGCTTAATGAAAAAGCTGAAGAAGCAAGCCCTGTCCCCCTCTTCAGAGGGAGAGCGAGCCCCACCGCAGGTGGATTTTTATGGAATTGGAATCATATCCTCCCACACATATTCGGCCTCGCCCTGCACAAAGTAATGGTGCGACGGCTAGGCTGTCGTAGCGGCGAGTCACATCGCCGCAGGAAAACGAAGGGTGGATAAAACTTCCATGATGAGAAAATCGCTCAGACGCACGACGGCTTTTTTGGCCATTTGCAGCATGGTTTACCTGTCTTTCATCGGCATTGGTAAGCACACCTTGCCGCAAGACTACACCGCCATCCACGCACAAGTTGCCACAGCAAGCGCGCCGTTTACGGCACAAATTTCGGCCGACCCCGCGCAGCAGGTAGATTTCTCCTTGCTTGGCGTGTTTCCGGTACGGTCATCCAATTTTTCGGTTGTTACGCGGGACTATGTGATTGTAGGCGGTGATGTGTTCGGCATTAAACTGTATACGCGCGGTGTGCTCGTTGCACGAACAGACCACGTGAATACAGCAAATGGGCAACTGCAGCCCGCACACGCAGCGGGCTTGCGTTCGGGCGATATCATCACCCACATTGACGGGCAAGAGGTTGCACGCCGCGGCGAAGTTGCACGCGCCGTTGAACAAAGCGGGGGCACACCCCTGGCTTTCACCATCGAACGCGCGGACGACACGCTGCAGGTGGAAGTGACCCCAAAACGCTGTGCCGACAGCGAACGTTACACCGCAGGGCTGTGGGTTCGTGATAGCTCGGCTGGCATTGGCACCGTCACCTTCTTTGACAAAGCATCTGGTCGCATGGCAGGGCTTGGCCACGCCATCACCGACGTAGACACCGGCGACATCATCCCCATTTCGGGCGGTGAGCTGGTGGACGCAAGGGTCATGGGGATTTATCGTGGCGCAGACGGCGCACCCGGTGAACTTTGCGGCGCATTTGAGCCCCAAAGCCTCGCAACGCTCGACATCAATGGCGAAACCGGCGTCTTCGGCAGCATGCACGAAACACCGCAGGGCGACTTAGTTCCCGTGGCGCTGCGCAGCGAAGTGCGCGCAGGTCCGGCGCAGATTATTATGACTGCATCCGGCAACGAACGCCGCACCTTCGACATTGAAATCACCCGTGTGGCACTGCACAGCCAGTCCAACCAGCGCAACATGAGCCTACGCATCACAGACCCAGAGCTCATCGAAATCACCGGCGGCATCGTCCAAGGCATGAGTGGTAGCCCCATCATGCAAAACGGCATGCTCGTTGGCGCAGTGACCCACGTGTTTGTCAACTCCAGCCTCGAAGGCTACGGCATTTTCGCCGAAACCATGCTCGCCACCGCGCGTGGTGAGTAGCGCGGGCGCGCGGAGTTTTGCACCTTTTTTGAAAAAAAGATGCCCAAAAAACTTCAACCGCTTCGCGTGGGGAATTTTATGGGGCATGCATCAGGGCGACCATCTCGGTCGCCCGTTTTTTTTGGGGCTGTTTTAGATTTTGTATTGATATTAGTCGCGTGCCCCCACGACCTCGGGTCGCGTGCGCGTAGGGACGACCTGTGGTCGTCCGAAAAACATCTGGTTTTTTCAAAAAAGAACAAGAAAAAGCTTGACACGCGCTTGCATTTCTGGTATAATATTACGTGCCGCGTGTCCAAGGCTCAAAAGAGGGCTTGCCCCGCCTTGACGACAGCGAGTCTAACCGAAAGAGGAAATCAATCCCATGTACGCAATTTTCATCACCGGCGGCAAACAATACAAAGTAGAAGCCGGGCAACAGCTTTACATCGAAAAGCTGGACAAAGAGGCCGACGACGCCATCACCTTTGACCAAGTGATCGCCATTGGCGACGACAAAAAAGGTCTGATTATTGGCACGCCCACCATCAAAGGCGCAACCGTGGCCGCCAAGGTCATCAAAAACGGCAAGGCGAGGAAAATCAACGTCTTCACCTACAAACGCCGCAAAGGCAAGCACCGCGCCATCGGCCATCGCCAGCCCTACACCATGGTGGAAATCACCGCCATTAGCGCCAAACCCAAGCGTGCGCCCGCGAAGAAGAAAGTGGTCGCCGATGCGCCCGTTGAAGCTGCAGCCGTGGCCGAAACCGCAGCAGAATAATTTTGATT
Organism: Oscillospiraceae bacterium; assembly: GCA_009786735.1. Lineage (GTDB taxonomy): Bacteria > Bacillota > Clostridia > Oscillospirales > Acutalibacteraceae > WRMQ01. The sequence continues at coordinate 4,266 of WQRM01000088.1, forward strand.
TGAACGACGAAAGGATAGATAGTTATGGCTCACAAGAAAGGGATGGGGTCCACCCGCAACGGGCGCGACTCCCAAAGCAAACGCCTTGGCGCAAAACGCGCTGACGGTCAATTCGTTCTCGCTGGCAACATTTTGGTGCGCCAACGCGGCACACGCATCCACGCGGGCACGAACGTTGGCCGCGGCCGCGACGACACCCTGTTCGCCACCGTTGACGGCGTGCTGCGTTTTGAGCGCTGGGGCAAAGACCGCAAGCGCGCAAGCGTGTATCCCGTGGCAGAGGCCGCAGAATAATTGAACAACGTGGTTGAGCGCTTGAGTCCGTGGATTCAAGCGCATATTTTTCGCCAAGGCTGGAGTGAGCTGCGCCCCGTGCAGCACGCTGCGGCCGCTGTGCTTTTTGGCAGTGAGGACCACCTGCTGCTGAGCAGCGGCACCGCCACCGGCAAAACCGAGGCCGCGTTCCTGCCTGCGCTGACGCTGCTGGGCAACGACGAGCTCATCATGTATGTCAGCCCGCTCAAGGCGCTGATTAACGACCAGTTCGTGCGGCTTGCACCGCTGCTTGAGCAAGGCAAAATCCCCGTCACCCGCTGGCACGGCGAGGCTTCTGCTGCGCAAAAGCAGAAGTTCCTGCGTGAGCCGCGCGGTGTGCTGCAAATCACGCCGGAGTCGCTGCAATCGCTGTTGCTCAATCATCAGCACGAGTGTGCGCACGTGTTCGCCAAGTTGCGCGTTGTGGTGATTGACGAAGTGCACTATTTCATGGCAAGCCCGCGCGGGATTCAGCTGCAATGCCTGCTGGCGCAAGTTGAGCGCTTGTCGGGTTGCTCGCCGCGGCGCATCGGGCTTTCGGCCACGCTGGGCGATGCACAAGCCGCTTGCGACTGGCTTTCGCCACACGGTGTTCAGCATCCGCAGGTGGAAGAAGCGCCCCGCAAGCTGCACATTTCGATGCGCTATTTTGCGCCGGATGATGACAGCCGCGATGCGCATGTCTACCGCGCCACGCTGGGCAAAAAGTCCATCGTGTTTGCCAATTCGCGCCTGCAGGCCGAGCAAACCGCGCAGCAGCTCAAGCGCTTTGCCGCCCAGCGCGGCACGCCGGATGTCTACCGCGTGCACCACGGCAGCGTGGCGGCGGCGCTGCGCCAACACACCGAGCGCGACATGAAATCCGGCGACCGTGCCCTGGTGACCTGCGCAACCGTCACGCTTGAACTGGGGCTAGACATCGGCGACCTGCAGCGCATTGTGCAGCTGGGCGCGCCGCTTTCAGTCGCCAGTTTGACCCAGCGCATCGGTCGCTGCGGACGCAAAGGTCAGCCCGCCGAGCTGCTCTTTTTGCTGCAGGATGACGGCGACGAAGCCATCTGCTGGCCGCTGGTGCAAGCCATCGCCATGCTGCAGCTATACCTCGAACAACGCTGGGTTGAGCCCGTGCAGCAGCCCCGCGAACCCTTCGATTTGCTCTATCACCAAACGATGTGCGCGGTGGCAGCGGCGGGGGAAATCAGCCCGCCGAAGCTCGCGCAACGCATGCTCACGCTGCCCGCATTCGCGCAAATTTCGCAGGAAGATTTTCGCACACTGCTGCGCCACTTGATTGAAATCGACCACCTGCGGCGCAGCGAAACCGGCGGTTTGGTCATCGGCTTTGCCGGCGAGCCCATCGTCACCAGCCGCGATTTCCTTTCCGTGTTCACTGCACCTGCAGATTACACCGTTAAAGCGGGCGACAAGATCATCGGCACGGTCGGTCGGGCCTATGAACCCGGGGAGCGCTTCGCCCTCGCAGGTCGCAGCTGGCAGGTTAAGAGCGCCGCCCAGCGAGAGATCCACGTTGTGCCCGCCCAAGGCGCCGCCGACACCCGCTGGCAGTCCTACGGCGGCGAGGTTTTGCACCCCATTGTGCTGCAGCGCATGCAGCAGGTGCTCACCAGCGGCGAGGACTACGCCTATCTCGACACCGCAAGCCGCGCGGCGCTGCAAACCATGCGCGAGCACTTCCGGCGCGACGGCGTGCAGCTGCCCGCACAGCTGCAGCAAACGCCGCAGCGCTTCTCCAAGTTCGATCGATATCTGCCGGAAAGATTAATGCCACGTTTGTGACCCCTGCGGTCGTCTGTGGTGGGCGGACTGAGGGTTTATTCAGTTTTCAAGGTGCGCCTGCGGCGAGCTCCGTCGCTTCGCTGCAGTTTATCTTTAGGTTGTGAAAGAGGCATTCGGCGGAGCTCTCGCCGGGGTCGCGGGCAGTGGAGCTTGGGGGCATGAAGCACATCTCGAAGAGCGTATTTTCATGTCCGCAGAGGCCTGCTCGCAACGTTACCCCTCCATATAACCCAGCAAAACACCGTTTTTC
>WQRM01000089.1 GCA_009786735.1 Oscillospiraceae bacterium
TGGTAACCTCCAGCGGCATTGTGGTTTCAATGGGTGGTGCTGTGGTGGGCGGCGGCAGATCTGCTTCTGTCACGCGTATGGCGCTCAACAGCCGTGCTTGGTGGGCGGGCGTGCCCGCACCGGTGACTAAGCGCAGCGGTGGTTCGGTGTTGATGGGCGAGCCATCTTGCTCCCAAGCCAAAATGGTGTCTGCATGCATGGCGAAGTCGCGGCTAAGGTTCACACTCGTGCCGTCCACCGAGCTCACCATCACGTTGTGCACATTGTGCACGCCGAGGAAGCCCAGCATAGCGCGCAGGCTCACACCGCGGAAAACGTGATTCGTGGTGAAGCCCGCAGCACTGGTCACCGGCATGCTCACTTCGGCCGGGGGCAGCAGTGCGGCATCGAGGTTGGTGAACTGCACAATGCCCGGCACGCCGTGGATTTCTACCCGCCACGTGATTAGCTGGCTAACATCATCAATCATGTTGTCGGTGGTGTCTTCGCCGTTGATGGTGGTGTAGCCGTTGAACGGGTCATTGGGGGTGTCTGTGTTGCCACAGGCGGCAATCGTCACGAGCACCGCTGCGGTCAGCAGCAGCGCAAAAAGCTGTAGGATGCGATGCTTCTTCAAAAAACCATCTCCTTTTTCACAAACGCTTCTTTCTCTGTCTTTCTATGATAGCACATTTCGCGCAAAATTGCAAGAGTTATTTTTGGGAAGCTTGGCATATATTTAGTAAAAAATTTGTGAATAATCTGCTATGAGGTACATCATGACCAATTCCCGCAAGCTCATTTTCAACACCGCGTTGCTCACCGCCGCCGCACTCGCCATGCGCACGGTAGATGTTTCCTTCAACGTCTTCATCACCAACCGCATTGGCGCGGCGGGCATCGGCTTGTTCCAGCTCACGCTCACGGTCTACGCCATGGCGGTGACTTTCGGCTGCGCGGGCGTGCGCTTTGGCGCAACCCGGCTGAACATCGACCTGCTGTCGCGCAATCCGCAGGCAAGTTTGCGCCGCCCCATGCTCATGTGCTTGGGCTGGGCGCTTGCGGTGAGCACGGTGGTGGCCATTGTGTTGTATGCCGCAGCCCCCACCATTGCCGAGCATTGGCTGCACGACATGCGCACGCTGCCGAGCTTGCGCATGCTGGCGTTTGGGTTGCCGATGGTCTCGCTAACCGCGGCGATGACGGGCTATTTCACCGCGGTGCGCACGGTCTACAAAAGCGCGCTTGCCCAAGGCTTCGAGCAGCTGGTAAAAATCAGCTTTGTGGTGTTTTTTCTGCATCGCATGTTGCCGCGCGGCTTGGAGTTCGCCGCGCTGGGCATCGTGTATGGCATGGTCATCGGTCAAGCGGCTGTGATGCTGCTGTCGTTCATCTTGCTGCGCCAGTCGAAGTTCATCAGGCGCAAGGGAGATGGTCAGCGTGTGCCACTGCGCAGCCTGCTGCACATCGCCGGACCAGAAGCCGCCGGTGCTTGCGCACGCAGCGTGCTGTTGACCACCGAGCACTTGCTCATCCCGCGCGGGTTTGAGGCCAGCGGGCGCAGCAACGAAGAAGCCATGCGTATTTACGGCGTGGTGCAGGGCATGACCCTGCCTGTGCTGCTGTATCCGTCGGCGGTGCTCAGCTCGCTCAGCAGCCTGCTTGTGCCGGAGTTTTCGCAACTGCGCGTGCAGAACCAGCGCGAGAAAATCAACCAAAGCGTATCGAAAGTCCTCAAGCTGGCTTTGCTTTACGGCGTGTTTGCTGGCGGCATGTTCTACGCCTTTGGCTATCCGCTCAGCCAGGTGATTTACGGCAACACAGATGCCGGCAAGTATCTGCAGCTGCTCGCGCCGCTTGTGCCTGTCATGTATCTGGACATGAGCGTAGACGGCATGCTCAAAGGGCTCGACCAGCAAAAAGCCTCCATGATGTACAACATCTTCGACTCGGCCATTTGCGTGGCGCTCGTGTATGTGCTGCTGCCGCGCATCGCCATCAAGGGCTACATCATCGTGCTATTCGTCAGCGAGCTCTACAACTTTTTCTTCAGCATTCGGCGTTTACTCAAAGTCACCGACGCCCCGCGTCCCACACTGGCACAAGTGATCAACCCCATCCTGTGCGTGGCCTGCGCGGCGGTGATTCCCATCGGTATCTCGCGCTTTTTGTTCCCCACGATGCTCACGAGCATCCCCGGGCTTGTGTTCGCGATTTTGCTGTCTATCGGCATTTACTTAGGCACACTACGCGCCACCGGCTGTGTGCGTAGCTTTAGCTTGCGCCGCTTATAATCCGGCAACACTTGCTCCACAATCGCCCAAAAGCGCGGCGAATGGTTCATTTCACGCAGATGTGCCAGCTCGTGCACCACCACGTAGTCAATCACGTCGTCGTCGCACAGCATCAGCCGCCAGCTGAAGTTCACGCTGCCGCGGCTGCTACAACTCCCCCAGCGCGTCATCGCGCCGGTGACGCGCATGGTCGTGGGTGCAACGCCCATGATGTCCGCGAAGTGCTTCACTCTGCCCGGCAAGATTGCCTTGGCCTGCTTGCGGCATTGCTTTTCCAGCTCGGGCGTGATTTGCACGGCGTTCGCCTGGCGTTGCAGCATCAACTGCTGTTTTTCGGCAATCCACGCGGCTTTTTCCTGCACAACGCGCTCGATATCACGCATCGGGCTGCGCAGCGGCGCGCGCACCTCCACCTGCCCATCCGGCTTGATGTAGATGCCAATGGTCTTGCGCTTGCTGCGCACTAGCGCGACATTCATGGCAGCTCCAGCCGCATGAAAATCGGCGTGCCAATGCGAAATATCTTCGCGGTAATGCGCACCAGCAGGCTGTGTTTTTGGCTGCGCACAAAGCCCAGCTTGCTATATAGTCGCACGGCGGCGGTGTTTTCCTCGGTGGTTTCGAGCATGTAGCTGCGGTAGGGCAAGGTGGCGCACAGGTGCTCAATGAGCTTGCCGCCCACGCCCTGCCCGCGCATGCTTGCGCACACGGCAAGGTATTCCACCCGACCTTCGTCATCCTGTTTGAGCTTGGGTTGCGACACATTGAGCCCCGCATGCACGCCAATGCCATACAGCCCCAGCTGTTGCCGCAGCAGTTTGCGGCTTGGTTTGGCGGCGTGGCTGCCAAGCTTGCCCCAGCCGCAGATGCCCACGGGGCGGTCATCTTGCAGTGCAACGACGACTTGCGCAGGGTCAAGCCCGACCTTGAAGATCGCGTGCAGCACAGCTTTGTCTCGGCTGATGGACGCGCCCATGTACGGGTACATCCCCTCGACGAACACCGCGATGGCGTCGTCAAGCTGCGTTTCGGTCAGTTCAGATAGTTTCACTATGTTCATTATGTTCCTTTAACTCACATCCGCCAGAGCTACCCATTTGTGCCCATGATCAGCAATGTGCGCCTTGCGGCCGGCGAGGTTGTCGCCCTCCATCAGGTCGAACATGTCGGCAGTGGCGCGGGCATCAGTCGGGCAGACCTTCACCAGACGGCGCGTGGCGGGATTCATGGTGGTCAGGCTCATCATGTCGGCATCGTTTTCGCCCAAACCTTTGCTGCGCTGGATGGTATACCGCCGCCCCTCAAGCTCCTTGAGCGCCTGCGCTTTTTCGTGCTCGTTGTAGGCAAACCAGGTTTCGTTGCCGCAGTTGATTTCATACAGCGGCGACTCGGCGATGTAGACCTTGCCCGCCTCAATCAGCGTGGGCATCAGGCGGTAAATCATCGTCAAAATCAGCGTGCGAATCTGAAAGCCGTCCACGTCTGCGTCGGTGCAGATGATGACTTTGCTCCAGTTGAGGTTGGCTAAGTCAAAGCTGCTGAGCTCTTTGTGCGACTTGCCGGTGACCTCCACGCCGCAGCCGAGCACCTTGATGAGGTCGGTGATAATCTCGTTCTTGAAGATTTTGCTGTAGTCGCTTTTGAGGCAGTTGAGAATCTTGCCGCGCACGGGGATGATAGCCTGAAACTCGCTGTCGCGCGCTTGCTTGCACGCACCCAGCGCACTGTCGCCTTCCACGATGTAGATCTCGCGCTGCTCGGTGTCGCGGCTGCGGCAGTCCACGAATTTCTGCACACGGTTGGTGAGGCTGTTGCCGCTTTGCAGGTTCTTTTTGATGCTCACGCGGGTTTGCTCGGCCTTCACCCTGCTGCGCATGTTGATGAGCACCTGCTCAGCGATTTTTTCGGCATCAAGCGGGTTTTCGAGGAAATAAACCTCCATTTGGTGGCGAATGAACTCTGCGGTGGCCTCTTGAATGAACTTGTTGGTGATGGCCTTTTTGGTCTGATTTTCATATGAAGTCTGCGTGCTGAAGCTGGAAATCACCAGCAGCATGCAGTCCAGAATATCCTGAAACTTAATCTTCGGGTCGCTTTTCACATATCTATTCTGTGCCTTGAGGTAGCCGTCGATGAAGCCCACGAAGGCGCTTTGCGCGGCTTTGTCTGGCGCGCCGCCGTGCTCCAAAAAGCTGGAGTTGTGGTAGTATTCCTTGAGCGTTTTGCTCTTGGAGAACGCCACCGCCACGGTGATTTTCAGCTGGTAGTCGGGGTGGTCGGCGCGGTCGCGGCCTTGGCGCTGGGTTTGCCAAAACTGCACGTCGGTGAGGGTGTCCTCCCCCCCGATTTCCTTGATGTAATCGACGATGCCGTTTTCGTAGTGGAACTCCACTTCGTCGAACTTGTCGGGTTCGGTTTCGCTGCGCAAGATGAAACGCACGCCGCTGTTGACCACCGATTGCCGTCGCAGCACGTCCTCGAAAAAGCTCAGCGGAATGTTAATCTCGGTGAACACTTCGAGGTCGGGCTTCCAGTGAAAGCGCGAGCCGGTTTGCTTTTGGCGGGTTGGCTCTTTTTGCATTTCGCCCACGATGTTGCCCTTTTCAAAGTTGAGCGTGAAGCGATGACCGTCGCGGAAAATCTCGGCGTTCATCCACTCAGACGACTGCTGCGTGGCAGTCAGCCCAAGCCCATTGAGGCCAAGCGAAAACGTATAGCTGCCGCCGGAGTTCGTGTCATACTTGCCGCCGGCATAGAGCTCGCAAAACGCAAGCTCCCAGTTAAAGCAGTTTTCGCGCTCGTTCCAGTCCACCGGGCAGCCGCGCCCAAAGTCCTGCACGGCGATGCTGTGGTCGAGGTAGCGCGTCACAATCACGCGGTCACCGTGACCCTCGCGTGCTTCGTCGATACTGTTGCTCAAAATCTCGAACACGGCATGCTGGCAGCCCTCAAGGCCGTCAGAGCCGAAAATCACGCCCGGGCGCTTGCGCACTTTGTCTGCGCCGACGAGCTTTGTCATGTCTGTGTTGGTGTAGTCTTTTTTTGGCATGGGGACTCCCTTTGCTATGTATGATGGGCGACGCTGCCGCCGCCCACAAAAACAATATTATGCGTTCATTTCCGGCAGCGTTTCGCCGTTCATCACTTGTTTGAACTGCTCGCCCGAAATGGTTTCGAGCTTCAGCAGCACGCGCGCAACTTCATGCAACTGCGCCATGTTGATGTTGAGAATCTGCTCGGCGCGCTGATAGCCGGTGTTGATGACGTTCTTGATTTCCAGATCGATGTTCTCGGCCATGTGCTCGCTATAGCTGCGAGTTTGACCGTAATCACGCCCGAGGAAAACCTCGCTGTTGGTGGTGTAGGCAATGGGTCCAAGCTCCGCGGACATGCCGTAGCGCATGACCATATCCTTCGCCAAGCGGGTGGCGCGCTCAATGTCGTTGCTCGCGCCGGTGGAGATGTCACCGATGACCAGTGCCTCGGCCACGCGACCGCCCAGCAAGCCAACAATATCCTCTTCCATGTCGGTTTTGCTGATGAAGTTTTTATCGTCCTGCGGCAGATACATCGTGTATCCACCTGCCATGCCGCGCGAGATGATGCTGATTTGGTGCACATCGTCTCTGCTTTCAAGGTAGTACGAGGTCACAGCGTGCCCGGCTTCGTGGTAGGCCAGAAGCTTGAGGTCTTTTTCGGTTTTGTGCTGCGACTTCTTCTGCGTGCCGATGACCACTTTGAGCATCGCCGACTCAATTTCGGCGGCGGTGATGGCTTTGTGGTTGTGGCGAGCAGCCAGCAGTGCGGCTTCGTTGAGCAGGTTTTCTAAGTCCGCGCCGGTGAAACCCGCGGTGGTTTGCGCAATCACCTTCAGGTCAACGTCGGGAGCAAGTGGCTTGTTGCGGGCGTGCACACGCAAGATGGCCTCGCGGCCTTTCACGTCGGGCACAAGCACCGTAACTTGGCGGTCAAAGCGGCCCGGGCGCAGCAACGCAGGGTCAAGAATGTCCGGTCGGTTGGTGGCGGCGATGATGATTACACCTTCGTTCGTGCCAAAGCCGTCCATTTCCACCAGCAGCTGGTTGAGCGTTTGCTCACGTTCATCGTGACCACCGCCCATGCCTGCGCCACGTTGACGCCCCACGGCGTCAATCTCGTCGATGAACACGATAGACGGCGCGGCTTTTTTTGCTTGGGTGAACATGTCACGCACGCGGCTCGCACCCACGCCCACGTAGAGCTCCACGAAGTCAGAGCCCGAAATGCTGAAGAAGGGCACGTCGGCTTCGCCTGCCACTGCGCGCGCGATGAGGGTCTTGCCCGTGCCCGGCG
>WQRM01000090.1 GCA_009786735.1 Oscillospiraceae bacterium
CGCCCGAGCCGATACGCACCAGCGGGAACATCACGTTGCGCAGTTTCAGCGGGACATACACACTGGCGTGCTGGACAGCATGACCCGCCTCGTGCGCGGCGATGCACACCGAAGCGACGCTTGGGTTGTTATACACATTGGGGCTGAGGCGGATGGTTTTGGTGCGAGGGTCGTAGTGATCGCTGAGCTTGCCGTCATTGCTCATTTCGACTTTCACGTCGTGAATGTTGTGGCGGTTGAGCATGCGAAGAGCAGTTTGGTGGCCGTTCAGCCCACGACTGTTGGGCACTTGCGACTGCTGGCGATAGGCACGCTTGACCATGCCTTGCGCAACCAGCGAAAAAATCAGCGCGGGGATCATGAACAGCATAAATCCAAGATTCCACATGCCGCCCAACATCATTAACCAGTACATAAATTGTTCTCCTTTGTCGTTGTTCTTGTGTAGGGGCAGTTATCAGCCGCCCGTGATTATATGGCGTGTGAGAGTAACGGGCGGCAGATTGCCGCCCCTACACGCGCCTACCCCGCAAAAAATCTTCGCCGGTCATGGCTTTTTTACCAGCTTGCTGCACCTGCAGCAGCTCAACGAACTTGCCGTCGCCACAGGGGATGTGCAATGGCGAATCGCCTGTTTCGAGCACACAGGTCTTGTGCACCTTCAGCGGCGTTCCCTCGAAGTCCATCGTCGCGCCCGGCCAGGCGTTGAGCCCGCGCACGTGGTTATGCACTTGCTGTGCCGCGCGAGTGAAATCCATGGGCGACATGTCGCGGCTAAGCATGGGCGCGTGCGTCGCTTGCGTGTGATCCTGCGGCGTGCGGGTGAGCGTGCCCTGTTGCAAGCGCGCGATTGTCCGCATTAGTGTGCCCGCGCCGAGCTCGCTTAGTCTGTCGTGCAGCTCGCTTGCCGTCATATCATCGGGGATGGTGTACTTGTCCATCTCCAGTATATCGCCGGTGTCGATGCCTGCGTCCATCTGCTGGGTGGTGATGCCGGTCTCCGGCTCGCCGTTGAGCACCGCCCACTGGATGGGTCCTGCGCCGCGGTATTTCGGCAGCAGCGACGCATGGACGTTGATGCAGCCATGCGGGGGGATATCCAGCACCGTTTGCGGCAGGATTTTGCCGTAGGCCACCACGACGATGAGCTCCGGTGCGAGGTCGCGCAGTTGAGCGATTGCGCTGTCATCGCGCAGGGTAGCGGGCTGCAGCACGGGGATGCCGTGTTCCAGCGCACAAGCTTTCACCGGCGGCGGCGTGAGCTGCATGCGGCGACCCTGGGGTTTGTCGGGCTGGCAGAACACAGCGGGAATGTCATGCCTGGCGGCGATGAGCGCCTGCAGGCACGGCACGGCGAACTGCGGTGTGCCCATGAAAACAATTCTCAATTCATCTCATCCTATCTTTGAATACAATGCCATCCATGTGGTCGACTTCGTGCAGGAATGCCCGTGCTTTGAGGTCGCTGGCCTTGAAGATAAACCACTTGCCGTGGCGGTTTTGCGCCTTGATTTTCACCACCATCGGGCGAACGGTGTGCGCTCGCTCGCCGGGGAAGGACAAGCAGCCCTCCTCTTGCCGTTGGCGACCGCTGGTGGCAATGACCTCCGGGTTGACCATCTCGATGAGCCCATCGCCGGTGTCAATCACGGCCACACGGCGCAGCACGCCCACCTGCACGGCCGCCAGACCGCAGCCTTCAGCCACGTTCATGGTGTGCGCGAGGTCGTCGATGAGCATCGCCAGCCGCTGGTCGAACTTCTCCACCGGGCGGCTTTTTTGGCGCAATATGGGGTCATCGCCCCTTACGATTTTTCGGATAGCCAAGTTGTGTCCTCCTCGGAGTATGGTATGTCGCGGATGATGCAGCCGTTGATATACTTGCCGGCGTAAGTGTCCCAAGACACAGTGACTTTTGAGAAAATCAGTTCGACTTCGTGAAAACAAAAGTGAACGGTTGCAGTGTAATTTCCATCGAGCATTTGCGTGTAGTTTGCTACGTGCTCAATGGGACAATCGGACATGTCTTCTGCAGCGAAACGGGCGTACTCATTCAGCTTCAGAATGTGTGGCTGCACAGTAGTAACTATGTTATCGCAAAATTCTTGCATTCCAAGATGTTTGATATGCACAATGCGGCAATGCGCAAACACGACCTCGGCCTCATTCACAAACATGGCGGTCGAGTGAGAGTTCTGCGAATTTTCGGACGGTACAATCCAGCTGTAGATTGAACATACCAAGTTATTGCCCTGCCATGCTGCTCGGCGAACGTAAACATCGTGAAAATCCCCCAAATGTTGCAGTTCGTCAACGGAACGATAAGTTGCCATGGGTTCTCCAATTCATAATTCATAATTATGCATTATCTTGGGCGTTCATGTCGGCCCAGACGGTGACTTCGCTGAATGTGCCGGTTTTGCCAAAGGTGATGAGGATTTCGCTCACCATGCGGCGAAAAGTGGCGGTGTTGCGGCACTTGAGCAGCAACCGCCAGCGATACTTCTTGTTCACGCGGCTCACGCGCGCGGGCATCGGGCCGAGCACGATGAGCTTCTCCCCGGGATATTGCTTCACTTGGTCGAGCAGGAACTTTGCGCCGGCTTTCACGAGCTGCTCGTTTTCGCCGGTTACGCCCAGCATGCACAGGTCGCAGTAGGGCGGGTAGGTCATGAGTTTGCGCATGCGGATTTCGCCGTCGAAAAACGCGGGATAATCTTGCTGCGCGGCCTGCATAATCACTTCGTTGAAGGGGTTGATGGTTTGGATGTAAGCCACGCCGGGGTGCTCTCCCCTGCCTGCGCGGCCTGCCACTTGCGTGAGCAGTGCGAAACTGCGCTCAAGGGCGCGGTAGTCGTCGAAGTACAGCTGTTGGTCGATGTTCACCACGCCGACGAGGGTGACGTTGGCGAAGTCTAGCCCTTTGGCGACCATCTGCGTGCCCACGAGGATGTCGAAGTCATGCGCAGCAAACTGGGCGAGGATTTCCTCCCGCGCGTGCTTTTGTGCTGTCGAGTCAGCGTCCATGCGGGCAACGCGGGCGTTGGGCAGCAAGCGAGCGAGTTCGTCCACCAGCTTTTGCGTGCCAGCGCCGCCAAAACGCATGGTGAGCTTGCCGCAGCCGGGGCATTTTTCGGGCGCGGGACGCGTGTGCCCGCAATAGTGGCACAACATGCGCTGCCCTGCCATGTGGTAGGCAAGCGAAATGCTGCATTGGTCACAGGTGATCACCTGCTTGCAGCCGGTGCAAGTGAGATAGGTGCTAAAACCGCGGCGGTTCATCAGCAAGATCGCTTGGCGGCCAGCGGCGATGTGCTCCTCCAATGCCGCAAGCAGTTCGCGGCTGAGCAGATTTTCCTGGCTAAGCAGGTCAACCGTGCGGATTTCGGGCAAGTTCGCGCTGCCGTAGCGCCCAGGCAACACTTCAAGTTGATAGCGCCCGGCTTTGGCAGCGGCGTAGCTCTCAACCGCAGGCGTGGCGCTGCTGAGCAGCAGCAGTGCGCCGTGTTGCTTGGCGCGCGCACGAGCCACGTCACGCGCGTGATAACGCGGCGATTGCTCTGACTTATAGGTATGCTCGTGCTCCTCGTCCAAGACGATTAGGCCGATGTTTTGCAGCGGCGCGAACACAGCACTGCGTGTGCCCAGCACGATGCGTGCTTGCCCATTGCGGGCGCGTTGCCAGGCTTGTGTGCGCTCGCCAACACTGCGCGAGCTGTGCAGCAGAACAACATCATCACCATAGCGCGATGTGAAAATCCCCAGCATCTGCGGGGTGAGCGCGATTTCCGGCACGAGCACCAGCGCGGTTTTGCCCTGCGCGAGCACATCGTCGATGAGCTTGAGATACACGCTGGTTTTGCCTGAACCGGTCACGCCGAATAACAGTGCCGGTGTAGGGGTGGCGGGCGCGCCACCCGGGAGGATTGATTTTCGCAGGTTCTCATAGGCGGCTTGCTGCGCGGGCGTGAGATGGATTTTCGCTGGGGGGGAGCAATTCCCCTCCGTGGAGGGGTGGCCGCCGCAGGCGGACGGGGTGGTTGCCAATAACACATCCCGCTTCACCAGTGCAGTCACCACAGCGCTCGTCACGCCGCAGTAGCCGCACAGCTCCTGCATGTCTGCGGCGTTGTTTTCACGCAGAAAGTCCACCACGAGCTGCTGCTTGGGCGTGAGCTGCCCCAGCTCGCCGTCCGCGAGGGCGTAGACCGTTTTGGCGCGCGCTTGGCTTTGCTGCACAGCGTCGGTTTGCCGCAGCAGATAGCCTTTTTCAGCCAACTGCTCGGGCAAGGTTGAGTCTGCGGGCAACTTGCAGCGCTTGAGCAAATCCTCCCGCTTGGTGAAGGGATTTCTCGCCGCACGCAGCTTCTTCACCAGCATGAGCTCGCGTTCATCGAGGAGGCTGTCAGGCGGGCAATCGTCGGGCGGCAGCGCGCAGTAAAGCACGTGCATCTGGTGGCGCAATCCGGCGGGCACCATGGCGCAATAGGCCTCATAGAGCGTGCAGAACGTCGTCTCCTTCAGCCATGGGATGAGCGCAACTAAGTCTGCGGGCAAGGTGGCAGGGGCCCCTGCACAGTCCAGCACACTGGTGATTGCCTTCGCCTTGGCGGCAGGCGGGTTGTTGTGCAGATTCAGCACCACGCCAACGCGCGGCTTGCCTGCGCCAAAGGGTACTTTCACCCGCGCGCCGGGCTGCACGCGCATGTTCGCCGGCACAGCATAATCAAACGCCTTATCGTAATGATAAGCCGTTCCCTCCACTGCCACTGCGGCGAACCAGTGCGTCATCTATGCGTTGCGCGCTTCTTCCGACTCCAGCACGGCATAGTTGTCGCTCAAAAAGTCGTTGAGCGACAGCGTCACCGGCTTCGTCGGCAGGCTGCGGCGGTCGGCCTCGGCATCGTTGACCAGGCTGCGGGCATGTTTTGCCACGGCAGTCACCAGCGAATAGCGGCTGACATTTTTGTTGAGAATCGGGCGGACGTCTACGTTAAGCATCGTTCATTACCTCGTCAAAATAGTTTTATCTTTTAGCATTTCTGCACGGATAATCGCTTGGAAGTCTGCGGCGGCATCGGCGAGCACGCAGTTGCGGATGATATAGTCAAAGCCGGGCGCGTGGGTGAGTTCTTCACGCGCGATGGCAATGCGGCGTTCGATGTCTTCGGGCGTGTTGGTGCGGCGATCAATCAAGCGCTGGCGCAGCACCGCAAGGCTTGGCGGAACCAAGAACACACGCACACAATCGGGATACTGCGCGGCGATGCTGGCGGCACCCTCCACCTCAATTTCGAGCACCACGGTGTTGCCTGCGGCGAGCTGTGCGTCCACGGCATCCTTCGGCGTGCCGTAGTATTCGCCGTTATACATGGTATGCTCCAAAATCGCGCCATTTGCCAGCTTTTGCTCAAATTTTGCATGCGTGGTGAAGTGATAGTGCACGCCGTCGAGCTCGCCGGGTCGCGGTTTGCGCGTGGTGAGTGAGATCGACAGCGCAATCTCTTCGCCGCGCGCGATCACCTGTTGCAGCAGGCTATCTTTGCCGCTGCCGGATGGTCCGCTGAGGACGATGAGCAAGCCGTTATTCGTCGTCATGGTTGACCTCCTGTCCTAATCTTGTGGCGAGGGTTTCGGCCTGCAGGTAGCTGAGCACCACATGTCCGCTGTCGAGCACGAGCACACACTTGGTTTTGCGCCCATGTGTGGCGTCGATGAGCATGCCGCTTGCCTTGGCCTCTTGGGTGATGCGGCGCACGGGCTGGCTGTCGGGCGAAAGCGCCGCCAGCACACGCGCGGTGTTCAGTAGGTTGCCAAAGCCGATGTTGAGCAGTTGCATAAAAATCTCCTAAGGCTTGAAGTTGTTGCCGCGAAGCGACTGCTCGCCGCAGGCGTACCAAGTAGGCACGGGGTTTTGCATGTTGTCGTACCATGCAAGCACATCGGCAATGTTTCGGTATGCAAAGTCGATGTCTGCCTGCCCAAACGGGATTGACCACGGCAACGCGTTGACGGCAATGGCCGCCATATGCAGCGCGAGGATTGACCAAAAGTCTGCCGGAGGGTTGCCGTCAAAGTAGCCGCGCAGCTGCCCGGTGGCGAAGTGCGGGCTTGTTTTTGCGCTGAAAATCAAGCCACGCATCGTGTGATAAGGGTCAACGTTGCGAAATTTTTCAAAGTCGATGACACGCAACGTATGGTCAGGCGCGAGGATGAGGTTGCCCAAGTGATAATCGTCGTGGCTGAAGCACAGGGGGCGGTTTTGCAGCAGGTGTTGGTTGTCCTCCACATAGCGAATTAGCAGTTCGTCGCCGTCGAAGGTCATGCCGCAGTTGCGGTAATTTGCAATGTAGCGCGCGTGCTTGGCTTCGCACTGCACCGCCCATGCGTTGGAGGGCGGCGAGGTTTGCAGCTGCTGCATTTGCTTGAGCATCTGCCCGGCCCTGACACCGATGGCGTACTGCTCGGCTTCGGGGAGGCGCGGCACCGCGGTTGTGGCTTCTTCGCCATCGCACCACGACAGCAACTGATACACCTGCTTGCCGCCGCTGCACGAGCC
>WQRM01000091.1 GCA_009786735.1 Oscillospiraceae bacterium
GCTGCGGCGGGCACACAAACCTGCCCTCGCCGTGCGAAATCGGGTTCAGATGCACTTCGCCGGGCTCGCACAGCGCAAGCCATGGGCTCAGCACGCTGGATACCCGCGTGCGCACCAGCTTGCTCTGGTGCCGCCCAATCGCGTTGAAGGTGAGCGTGGGGCATTCGGCGGTCATGTCGGTGATTTTGCCAAAGGGCACAAGACCCAGTTTGATCAGCGCCTGGAAGCCGTTGCAGATGCCGCCCACCAAGCCCATGCGATCGTCCAGCAGGCGGGTCACACCTTCGGTCAGCTGCGCATTGCGCAAAAACGCCGTGATGAACTTGCCGCTGCCGTCGGGCTCGTCGCCGCCCGAAAATCCACCGGGAATGAACAGCACTTGCGCTGCCTCTAAGGACTTCGCCATGCGCTGCACGCTGTCGGCCAGACCTTGCGGGGTCATGTTGTTGACCACCAGAATCTCGGTTTCAGCGCCCGCACGCTCGAAGGCACGCGCGGTGTCATACTCACAGTTCGTGCCGGGGAACACCGGAATCAGCACCCGCGGCTTTGCCGTTTTGATGGCCGGTGCAGCGCCGCTTCGCCGTGTAAAGTCAATCGCCTTTACAGCTGTGTCGCCCTGCTCCACCTGCGTGGGGAAGACCGCCTCAAGCTTGTTGTCATACAAGGCTTCCAGCGCTTTGCCACACACGCCGTTGATGGCATACTCTTCCGTCGTTTCGCCGATGACCATGCCAAACTGCACGCCCTCGGCAAGCTCCAGCACAATGCCGCCGGGGATGTACGCGAACTGGTTGTCGCAGTCCACCTTCGCGCCAATGCGATTGCCCAGGCTCATGTTCAGCACCGCGCCCGCAACGCCGCTCGACGTCACCGCATGCGCCGCGAGCACCTTGCCATCAGCGGCAAGCTCGGCGATTTGCGCGAACATCTCCAGCATATGCTTGGGCATCGGCAGACCGTGCTCATCGCAGGGCGGCGCGGCAAGCACCAGTTGGCTGCCCACCTGCTTGAACTCATTGCTCACCAGATTACGCCAGTCCGCCAGCCCAACGGCGAAGCTCACCAGCGTCGGTGGCACATGCAGTTGCTCAAACGTGCCGCTCATGCTGTCTTTGCCGCCGATGGACGCAAGCCCGAGGTCAAGCTGCGCCTGCAGCGCACCCAGCAGCGCAGCCAATGGCTTGCCCCAGATGGCGGGGTCATCGGTCATGCGCTGGAAATATTCTTGAAAGCTCAGGTAGCACTCATCCAGCGGGCAGCCAGCCGCAGCCAGCTTCGTCACGCTCTCAACCACTGCGCAATACGCGCCCTTGTATGGGTCGGCTTCAGTCAAGTAGGGGTCATAGCCGTAGCTCATCACGCTGGCGGCGTGCGTTTCGCCGTGCCGCACGGGGAACTTCGCGGCCATCACCTGCGCAGGCGTGGCTTGGTATTTCCCGCCAAACGGCATGAACACGCTGCCCGCACCAATCGTGCTGTCAAAGCGCTCCACCAAGCCTTTTTGCGACGCCATGTTGAGATTCGCAGCAAGCTCACGCAAATCTTCATTGCGCATTACGCATTGCGCATTGCGCATTGTCACATGCGCCGCCGCAGTTTTCGTCGCACCGTTAGAGTTCAAAAACTCTCGCGCAAGGTCAACAATCTGCTTGCCTTTCCAGGTCATTTGCAGGCGAGGTTCGGCCTGCACTTCGGCCACCACGTTCGCTTCAAGGTTCTCCTGCTCGGCAAGCGCGATGAAGCCCGCCACGTCGTCGGCTTCCACCACAATGGCCATGCGCTCCTGCGATTCCGAGATGGCGATTTCCGTGCCGTCAAGACCATCATACTTCAGCGGCACCGCGTCCAGGTTGATGCGCAGCCCGTCGCACAGCTCGCCGATGGCAACGCTCACGCCACCGGCACCGAAGTCGTTGCAGCGTTTGATCATCTTCGCCGCCGCGGGATTGCGGAACAAGCGCATGAGCTTGCGCTCTTCGGGCGCGTTGCCCTTTTGCACTTCCGCGCCGCATTCTTCCAGCGAATCAAGCGTGTGCGACTTGGACGAACCCGTCGCGCCGCCGCAGCCATCGCGCCCGGTGCGTCCGCCCAGCAGGATGACTTTGTCGCCCGGTGCGGGCACTTCACGGCGCACTTGCGCCTGCGGAACCGCACCCACCACAGCGCCCAGCTCAAGCCGTTTGGCGGCATAGCCGGGGTGATAGATTTCCTCCACCAAGCCGGTTGCCAAGCCAATTTGGTTGCCATAAGACGAGTAGCCGTTCGCGGCGGTCGTCACCAGCTTGCGCTGCGGCAGCTTGCCGGGCAGGGTTTGCTCAATGGGCACGGTTGGGTCGGCTGCACCGCTGATGCGCATGGCTTGGAACACATAACCGCGCCCGCTTAGCGGGTCACGAATTGCGCCGCCGATGCAGGTTGCCGCCCCGCCGAAGGGTTCAATCTCAGTGGGATGGTTGTGTGTTTCGTTCTTAAAGAGGAACAGCCACGGCTCGGGTTTGCCGTCGATGTCGATTTCGGTTTTCACGGTGCAGGCGTTGATTTCGTCGCTTTCATCCAAGCGGTCAAGCTTGCCCGTTTTGCGCAGGTAGCGCATGGCCTGCGTGGCAACTTCCATCAGCGTGGTGGGCTTGTGTTCGCGCCCGAGCTCACGCTTGTTTTGCAGGAAAAGTTCGTAGGTTTTCGCCGCACGTGGGTCATCAATGGTGATGTCGTTGAGGTGCGTGAGGAAAGTCGTGTGGCGGCAATGGTCCGACCAATACGTGTCAATCATGCGGATTTCCGTGACGGTTGGGTCGCGGTTTTCGCGCACAAAATAGGCCTGGCAAAAGCGCAGGTCGTCCAAGTCCATCGCAAGACCGCGCTGCTTGAGGAACGCCGCCAGCCCCGCGTCGTCCAGCTTGGTGAAGCCCGCGAGGACCTCCACGCTATCCGGCAGGTCAACCACAAGATCAAGGCTTTCGGGCTTCTCAAAGCGAGCTTCGCGGCACTCCACGGGGTTGATGGTTGCTTTCTTCACGCGGGCGAGTTCGTCGTCCGTCAGCGTGCCGTGCAGCACAAACACCTTGGCGGTGCGCACTTGCGGCCGCGTGCCGCCGCCCACGATTGCCGCGCACTGCGCCGCCGAGTCCGCGCGCTGGTCATATTGCCCGGGCAAGAACTCCGTGGCAAACACGTGCGCGCCCTGTGTGTTCGGCAGCAGCGGCATGGTTACGTCCGTCTGCGGCTCGCTGAACACGGTGGGGATGCAGCGCGCAAACAGCGCTTCGTCAATGCCCTGCACGTCATAGCGGTTGAACACCTCAACGCGCTGCAGACCTTGCACGCCCAGCTGTGTGCGCCATTCGCGCAGCAGCGCTTGTGCCTCCAAGTCAAAGCCTTCGCGGCGGCCTGTGTAAATGCGATGTACCATAGATGTTGATTCCTTCTTTGGTTTTGTGTTGATTTTTTGGGGTCTGGGCTTTGGTCTGGCTTTGGGTGCGGGGTTGTGCTTGAGGTCGCTGAGCTGGCGGCAAAGTTCGTTCACGCGGGTCTCGCTGAGCGCTTGCGGACGCTGTGCTGCAAGCCAGTTCACCACCGTCAACAAATAACGCACATGCACAAAGATGGTTTGATCCTGCGCCCACACCCACTTGTCCTGCCGTTCGTTGTGGAACACGACGATGGAGTGCATGGGCAGGCTTTTTTTGCCCAGCCCCAGACGCTCGCGCAGCAGGCGGATGCGGTCTTTGTTGTGGCGAATGATTTCGCCGGACTGGTTGAGCTGGTGCTTCACTTCCACCACCATCAGTCCGCCGTGTGTGATGGCAAGCATGTCGATCTCCGCAAGGGCGATTTCCTCGGCCATCATCTTGTAGTTAAACAGCACGCGGCAGGGCGGCGGCAAGCGCAGCAGCGCCATGTAGGTGAGAAATTCTGCAGCAATGCCAACGTCCTGTGTGAGCTCGTGGGTAATGTTACCCACCAAAACTTCGTTCATGTTATCCCCCGATTTTTACGTCCGATTCCTGTTATGCGTTCAGCGCACGCTGCCCAATGTCACGGCGGCAAAACGCACCGTCAAAGGTGATGTTATCCACGGCGGCATAGGCTTGGTCAATCGCCTGCTGCAGGCTTGCGCCGGTGGCGGTGATGCCCAGCACGCGCCCGCCCGCGGTGACGACCTCGCCGCCCACAAGCTTCGTGCCCGCGTGATACACAAATGCGCCGCCCACGTCGCCGACGGTGATGGCATGTCCGGTCGAATACTTTTCCGGGTAGCCGCCGCTTGCCATGATGACACAGCAGGCGCACTCGTCTTTCCAGGTGATGTTCAGCGCGGCGAGACGCGCTTGCTGCACCGCCTCGAAGATGTCGAGGAGGCCGGTCTCCAACAGGGGCAGCACCACCTGCGCTTCGGGGTCGCCAAAGCGGCAGTTGTACTCAATCACGCGCGGGCCTGCGGGCGTGAGCATCAGCCCGAAATATAAGCAGCCTTTGAAGGGGCAACCCTCGGCAGCCATGGCTTCAATCGTGGGTGTAAAGATGTTGTCTTTACACCATGTCGAAATTTCTGCAGTATAAAACGGGTTGGGCGCAATCACGCCCATGCCGCCTGTATTGAGGCCTTCGTCGCCGTCTAGGGCGCGTTTGTGATCCATGGACGACACCATCGGCACGACGGTTTTGCCGTCTGTAAAGCTCAAGACACTTACTTCCGGGCCGGTGAGAAACTCCTCCACCACCACGCGATTGCCTGCCGCGCCGAACTTCTTGTCCAGCATAATCTCACGCACGGCGGCGCGCGCTTCGTCCCGCGTTTGGGCGATGATGACCCCTTTGCCCAGCGCGAGCCCATCGGCTTTGATGACCGTGGGAATGGCGCAGGTGTCGAGGTAGGCGAGGGCTGCGGTGGCATCATCAAAGACTTCGTAGCCCGCGGTGGGGATGTTATATTTGCGCATCAAATCCTTGGAGAAAACCTTGCTGCCCTCGATTTGCGCGGCGGCTTTGTTCGGTCCAAAGCAGGGGATGCCCGCGCTTTCTAGGGCGTCCACTGCGCCGAGCACGAGCGGGTCATCTGCGGCGGGCACCGCGAAGTCGATGGCGTTTGCCACGGCGAAGTCACGCATGGCGGCGATGTCCGTGGCTTTGATGTCCACGCACTCGGCGAGTTGGGCGATGCCGCCATTGCCGGGTGCGGCGTAGAGTTTGGTCACACGCGGGGACTGCGCCAAGGCACGCGCGATGGCGTGCTCGCGGCCGCCGGAACCTAGGATGAGAATGTTCATGATTTCTCCTTACCCCCACCGGCGCATTCGCGCCACCTCCCCCAAGGGGGAGGCATCAACCAAGCGGGTTGATATTGGTGAGATGTTTTTCTGGTTGATAAACTCAATGCAAAATCAGCGTAGTCAGTTGAAGCCTCCCCCTTGGGGGAGGTGGCGCGAATGCGCCGGTGGGGGTCAATGATGAAACAGCCGCAAGCCCGTGAACGCCATGGTCATGCCATACTTATCGGCGGTTTCGATGACCAGATCGTCGCGGATTGAGCCGCCGGGCTGGGCGATGTAAGTCACACCGCTGCGGGCTGCACGCTCAAGGTTATCGCCAAAGGGGAAAAACGCATCGCTGCCCAAGCTCACACCGCTTAGGCTTGCAAGATATTCCGCGCGCTCGTCGGCTGTCAGCGCGTCGGGCTTTGCGGTGAAGAAGTTCGCCCACACGTCATCGCCCAGCACGTCTTGCGGCGTGGCGGAAAGATAGACATCAATGGCGTTGTCGGTGTTGGCACGACCGAGGTCGTTGCGCAGTGGCAGCGCGAGGACTTTGGGGTGCTGGCGCAGATGCCACACATCTGCTTTGTCGCCCGCCATGCGTGTGCAGTGGATGCGGCTTTGCTGCCCTGCGCCCACGCCGATGCATTGGCCGTCTTTGACGAAGCACACGGAGTTCGACTGCGTGTACTTGAGCGTGATGAGCGAAATGAGCAGGTCGCGCTTGGCGGCCTCGGGCATGTCTTTGCGCTTGGTGACGAGTTTGCGCAGCAGGGTTGCGTCAATTTGCGCGTCGTTTTGCCCTTGCTCAAAGGTGATGCCAAACACCTGCTTGCGCTCAAGCGCGGCAGGCTCGTAGGCGGGGTCGATCTGCACGATGCTGTATTCCCCGCGGCGCTTGCTCTTGAGGATCTCGAATGCGTCGTCGTCATAGCCGGGCGCGACAACGCCATCGCTGACCTCATGCTGAATCACCCGCGCGGTGGCGGCGTCGCACACGTCGCTCAGGGCAATCCAGTCGCCGAATGCGCTCATGCGGTCGGCACCGCGGGCGCGCGCATATGCACAGGCGAGGGGGCTGAGCTCGATGTTCTGCGCCCAGTAGATTTTCTTCTGCACGTCGCTTAGCGGCAGACCAACGGCTGCACCGGCGGGGCTGACGTGCTTGAACGAAG
>WQRM01000092.1 GCA_009786735.1 Oscillospiraceae bacterium
GCGGGCGGCATCATGGGCTTTTGCGGCACACGCGCCAGGGGTGTTTTGCCGCACACGCAGGCGGGGAATTGCGGCGGGCAGGTGCAGCCTGCGGTGAGCTGCTTGGTCACGCGCTTCATGGCGGCGTCTTCGAGGGAGTTGAAGGTGATCGCTGCCATGCGACCGCCGGGCGCAAGCAGGCTGAATAAGCTGTGCAGGGCTTGCTCAAGGCCATCGAGCTCGCCGTTGCAGGCATAGCGCAACGCCATGAACGTCTTGCGCGCAGGGTGACCGTCTCTTCTTGCGGCGGCAGGCACAGCAGCGGCGACAATCTCTGCCAGCTGCGTTGTGGTGTGAATCGGGCGTGCCTGCACGATCGCGCGGGCGATGCGCCGCGAGAATTTCTCCTGCGCCAAGGTGAAGAGCATGTCCGCGAGTTCGTGCTCGGGCATGGTGTTGACTAAATCGGCTGCGCTGGTGCCGCTTTGGCTCATGCGCATGTCTAGCGGGGCTTCGCGGTGATAGCTAAACCCGCGCGAATCTGTGTCCAGCTGGTGAGAGCTCACACCCAAGTCCAAAATGATGCCGTTGACCGGGTCGCTCACGTGTTGCGCGGCTTCAAAGAAGTTCGCGTGCACCAGCTGAACCGCGGGCTCGTGTGCAAACTTGGCTTGCAGGTGCGCGATGGCATCAGGGTCGCGGTCAAAGGCGAGGAGCTTGCCTTGCCCTTGCATGTGCTGCAGCAGCAATGCGCTGTGTCCGCCGCCGCCGGCTGTGCCGTCGAGGTAAGTGCCGCCGGGCTGCGGGCTTGCCGCCTGCACGGTCTCGTGCAGCAGAACGGTAACGTGGTGGAACTCACTCATCAGCAACCGCCTTCACTGCGTGGGGCGTGTAGTCGATGCGGTGGCTCAACAGCGGCGTTTGCGTGTTGAATGCTTGCCAGGTGGGCAACGACCACAGCTCAATGTACTCTTTGTTGGCGATGAGGAAGAGTTTTTCGCCACGTGCATAGCCGAATTTCTCATGATAACGCTCGTTGATGACGAAGCGTCCGTTGGCATCAAGGTCGATGTCCTCCATGTTGGCGATGAGCATGTGGTGCACATCCACACGGCTGTCGTCGGGCACTTTTTCCATCTCACGGTCGATGATGGCGTCGATGTAGTTTTCGTGCGACAGCACCAGGCAGCGCCGCTTGGGATCTTGGGCATCCCACAGCACGGGGTAGCGTTCGTCGAAAATCGGGCGGAACTTGGCAGGCACAGCCACGCGACCCTTCGCATCAAGGGTCACTTCTGCCGTGCCGCGCGGGAGTCTTGCCATGGCTGCATCCACCTTTCCGACTTATTCACAGTTTCAACAGAATTATCCACTGCAACCCACTTTGCTCCACTTTGTGGGCTTGTACACTCCACTTTACCACAAAAAACCGCTGTTGTCAAGTGCTAAAATAGAATTTCCAAAAAAATTCATGCACAAATTTCGCCACGCGTGAATATACTGTACGGAAATCACTACATATTGGGGAGGGCTTGCGTTTGCAACACAAGTTTAATTATGGCGGCCGCAATGCGGCACAGCCCGCGCGCCCAGCGCGCAGCACAACGGGAGCAACCGGCTGCCCGGGAATGCCCGGGATGCGTGGCGCACCGGGTCCGCGCGGCGCAACAGGACCTGCAGGCTGCAAACACACCGCGGCCTACTGCGGCATGTTCAACAGCTGCAGCGGCGAAGTGTGCATTGATGCTGACGATGTGCTTGCGCTGACGTTCAGCGACTGCATGCCAGCTGCCGGTGCGCAGTATGCCGAAAATCGCTGCGCTATCGTTGCCGAAGCGGGGGTTTATGAAATCGATTGCTGCCTGCGCGGGGTGGGGCTTTGCGACGGCGTGGTGCAGCTGGCAGTGACGCACAACGGGGCGGTCATCCCCTGCACGGCAACCACGGCTGAGTTCTGCGAAGGCGAGCCCTTCCAGCTGTGCAGCGCTGGTTTGGCGGACGTTGAGTGCGGCGCGCACCTGCACTTCGTGGTGTACTCGCAGCATGGGGCGTCGTTCCAGCTGGCACAGGGCGTGAATCTCTCACTGCGGGTGCGGCGGGCGTAAAAACTATTCAAAACGACGATTTTCGACCAAAACCTCAGCTGAGTTTTGGTCGTTTTGTGGATTTCATTAAATACACTTGACAAAACTCAAGCGGTGTGGTAAAATTAACCATGAGGCGCTTTAGTGCTGCGCATCGCTGCATCACCGCGTCGCCTTGCGCAAGCGACCGCGCCGCAACTGTAGCGCGCTAAGACTTTACACGATTGAAGCGTCGTGTGTACATAATTGAAGCGTCGTGTGCATATGCTACTCCCGAGAGGTGAGTGGTATTATGTATTATGCAAATGGCAAATTTTTTGTAACTTGGAAAAAAATGAACGAGGAAATATCAATGGATACAAATAATATCATTCAAAAGGCGCGAGACCTTTTGGTTAGACATGGCCAAACGAAGTTGTCATTGATCGATCCTTATGCCATCGCAAAGGCAATGAAATATGATGTTGTACACGCGTGGTTTCCGGAGGATTACAGAGGTATAGTGACCCCCGATAAAAAAATTATTATCCATAGTAGGTATGCGGTTGGCTCACCAGAAGCCCGATGTGTACTGATGCATGAGTTAGCTCATGTTGAATTGGGGCATCGCTTTGCTGAGCTTTTTGTTGAGTTGGATGGCAAGATGGTTAGATGTCAAACTTTTGGTGACTGTAACGATCCTAGCGAGCATGAAGCGCATCGTTTTGCACGAGAGGCATTAATGCCCGAGATGCTTGTCAAGAAAGCGATAAATTTATTTGAAAACAAGACAATTTCGGCTTTCGATTCGCTTCCCGCATATCTTTCTCGGCTGTTCAACGTTACGGAAGGGAAGGCTGAAAATCGGCTAAAGGACTTGAGCTATGGACAGTGGTAAATTAAAGCGTATCCTGCAAAGAATGGATAATGATAGATTAAATAGTATCCAGCAAAGAAATGAGTTGGACACAGAATTTTATCGCGACGCAATGTTCCTTCTAAAAGCGCGTTATGAAACCAAAGAGCATCAAAAACGGATTCTTGCCTATGTGCTTATTGCAATCATCTTTTTCGTTTCAGTTGGCGCAGGTATAATCATTTGGTTTCTAGCTCAATATCCTTCTGAACACACAGTTGCACTTGTTGCAGCAATAGGCGGACTTGTTAGCACTCTGCTCGGCTTACCGTTGATTTTAGCCAAGTATCTTTTTGATAAAGATGAGGACAAATTTATTTTTCAACAATTGAAACATATACGCTCGCTCGACTCTGAATATCTTAAAAGAGTGCAAGAAAAGGAAATCCAGCAGGATATAGAAGAACTAGATAATCACGACATAAATGATACCACATCCGACAGTCAATAAGCGACGAAAACACCCCCCGATTCATGATGAACCGGGGGTTGCGTTTTTATTTAGACTTACTTCAGCTCCGAGAAGTACTTAATCACGCGCACCATTTGTGCGGTGTAGCTCGCCTCGTTGTCATACCAGGACACCACTTGCACTTGCGCGGTGTTGTCGTCGATTTTCGTCACGAGGGTTTGCGTGCCGTCAAACAGGCTGCCGTGGGTGCAACCGATGACGTCGCTGCTGACGATTTGGTCTTCGGTGTAGCCAAAGCTGTCGCTGGAGGCGGCTTTCATGGCGGCGTTCACGCCATCCACGGTGACGTTCGCGCCCTTCACCACCGCCACGAGAATCGTCGTGGAACCGGTGCACACGGGCACACGTTGTGCGCTGCCCACCAGTTTGCCGTTGAGCTCGGGAATCACCAAGCCGATGGCTTTGGCGGCGCCGGTGCTGTTGGGCACGATGTTTTGCGCACCGGCACGTGCACGGCGCAGGTCGCCTTTGCTGTGCGGACCGTCGAGGATCATTTGGTCGCCGGTGTAGGCATGCACGGTGGTCATGATGCCGCTTTGGATGGCGGCGTAATCGTTGAGGGCTTTCGCCATGGGCGCCAGGCAGTTGGTGGTGCAGCTGGCGGCAGAAATCACGGTGTCGCTGCTGTCGAGGATATTCTCGTTCACGCTGAACACCACGGTTTTGGTTTCGGCATCTGCGGGAGCGGAGATGACCACTTTTTTCGCGCCTGCTTCGAGGTGAGCGCTTGCGGCTTTCTTGCTGGTGAAGAAGCCCGTGCATTCCAGCACAACGTCAACGCCCAGTTCGCCCCAGGGGAGTTCGGCGGGGTTGCGGTTCGCGTGGATGGTGATGGTGCGACCATCCACCACGATGCAGCCGTCACCGGCTTGCACGGTGCCGTTATAGCGACCTTGCGCGGTGTCGTATTTGAGCAGATGCGCCAGCATTTCGGGGCTGGTGAGGTCGTTGATTGCCACGATGTCGTAATCGGGGTTGTTGTTCATCATGCGAAACGCCAAGCGGCCGATGCGGCCAAATCCGTTGATTGCAACTTTAACTGCCATGTGTATTCCTCCGATAAATTAATTTTTCATTGTTAATTTTACCATATAAAGCGGCGTAATGCAAGGCTTGCGCACAATTTTGGTGGGTTGCACAAAAAAGCATGAAAAAGCGGGCGGATTTCGCTGTGCACTGCGGGTTGACGCAAGCGCCAGCAAGTTTCGCCCCCTCAGTCCACGCGGTGGAGTCGTTCGGGGTGGCGGTGCGCAGAGGGTTTGATAAAGCCGTTTCTTGAGCGGCCCTCGCGTTTACGCGGGGGCTGTCGACGCGAACAAGGGCGGCTCATTCATGTCACGCGGCGCGGCGACTGGGGGTGCTTCGCCGCACATAACCCTAATTCCAAAAAATCCCACTAAATATTCCCGCGCCGCCATCAAACAATAACCCCATGAAAACCATTCTTTACAGCGACAACTTCCGCACCGCGCTGCACAGCCCCATCGCTCGCGAGCACGAGCGAGAGCTGCGCTGCGCCCTGCAAGCGCTGATGCTCGAGCTGCTGCAACATCCTGACCGCAAGCGTGACCCAAACCTGCAGGCTATGCTCAAACAGTGCCGCTTGCGCTTGCGTGCGCTGCAAAATCTCGTGGATGCCACGCGCGGCGAGGACGAGTTCGCGCTGCAATCGTGTGACCTGCGCAGCATGCTCGAAGACCTGTGCGCCGCCGCTGACCTGCTGCTGAGCCACCATGGCCGCAGCGTGAGCTTCGCCGCGCCGCACGAGCGCATCAACATTGCCTGCGCCCCGCGTGAGATGACCTCCCTTGTGCTGGAGCTGATTGCCAACGCCGTACTTCACACACGCGGGGAGGAAATCGCCGTGACACTGCAGAGCAAAACCGGTGCGGTGACCATCACGGTGGAAAGCACCGGCAAGCTCAACTTGAACCAGTTGCATCACCACACACAGCGACCAGGCAGCGGGACTTCTGCCATGCAGCGCACGGCTTGGTTGCATCGCGGCACACTGCTGTGGCTGCAGCGCAACGAAAAATCCGTGGCGAGCTTGAAGCTTACCACGGACTTGGATGGTGCGATGCGCGGCGACTATGACAGCCCCGACCTCGTAGATTTGCTCGCCGACCAGTGCTCGGCGGTGTATGTTGGGTTGGCGCAGGTGGTTTGAGCGATAAACAAGGGCGGATTTCTCCGCCCCTTTGGGTTGTTATTCGATTGCCTCGCGATGAAGCCTTTCCTCCAGCCGTCCCAGCGGAAACGGCGGCAGCGCCAAGGGCTTGACCGCAATGGACATCAACAGCGCGGGGTTGTCGTCAGCCGCGATGCGGTTTGAGCTGAGCACGCCGCACAGGCGACAGCGGTGGATAATCGCCCACTCGCCATTTTTGCGCACCCAAACACCGATGGCTTCCATCGTGCCGCCGCAGTCAGCTGCACGGTCGCCGGGTTCGTCGTCTAGGTGCACGCTGGCGAGACATTGCGGGCAGTGATTGCGGTGGCGCGTGCCTGCGCCGTCGGGTGTTACCTGCGCGTTGCAGGCCTTGCAGGTGAAGGGTTGTGCGTCAATTGCGTTGAATGTTTTTCTATAACTCAGATGGGGATCCTCCTGTTAATTTTGGACATAAAAATGCCCACCAACAAGCAGCCTTCAGTCGGCTGCACATACGGCGGGAAGGTTGCTTTGCGGCACAGCAAAGCGCGGCGAGTCATGTTCGCCCGGTAGCTTGTGCCTTTATTCAATTAGCAGGTCGCAAAGACCCTCTCTGTTTTCATAGTCATACATGACTCCTTTCAGAAGTGATGGGTATAGTATAGCAGAAACGGCGGGGATTGTCAAGGGGAATTTACTTCTCCCGCAGGCTGCGCTCGATGTCGCGCTTGGCATCACGGCGGGCGGCGTCTTCGCGCTTGTCGTAGAGCTTCTTGCCTTTGCACAGCCCAATCTGCAGCTTGGCGCGCCCATTTTTGAA
>WQRM01000093.1 GCA_009786735.1 Oscillospiraceae bacterium
AGAGGGGGGAAGTCGTCGCAGACGACAGGGGGGTGTTCGGAGAGAGTCTCCGAAACCTACGCGCATATCGAGCGCATCACCCGCCGATGCATGCGCCCCAGCGGCAAGCCGGACATGACCGCGCGCATCGACAACATCGTGCTGCACAAGTGGCTCGCACTGCCGCTGTTTGTGCTGGTGATGACGGGCGTGTATTACCTTGCTGCGACTGGACCGGGCGCGTGGCTCGGCGCATGGCTAGAGGGCGTGATTTCGGGCGCAGGCGCAGCGCTTGGGCGAGCGATACCCTCGCCGTGGCTGGGCGCGCTTGTGCAGGAGGGCGTTCTCGGCGGGGCGGGCATGTTGCTGGGCTTCGTGCCGCAGCTGATGATGGTGTTCCTGTGCCTAAGCGTGCTCGAAGCCAGCGGCTATCTGTCGCGCGTGGCGTTTTTGCTGGATGCCGCGCTGCGCAAGTTCGGGCTATCGGGCAAGTGCTTCATGCCGATGCTGCTCGCCACGGGCTGCAGTGTGCCTGCCATTCTCGCTACCCGAGCAATTGACTGCCCGCGTCAGCGCCGCACGGTGGCGGCAACCTGCAGCTTTGTGCCCTGCAGCGCCAAGCTGCCCATCATCGCGCTGATGGCGAACGGCGTGTTCAGCGGGGCGTGGTGGCTTGCGCCGCTGATGTACTTTGTGGGCGCTGCGGCGATGCTGGGGTCAGCATTTTTTGCTACTTTTTTTGAAAAAAAAGTAACCAAAAAAACTTTAACCGCTTCGCGGTGGGATTTTATTGATAAGTGGAAAAAGCAAGCCCCTGCCCTCCTCCGCGAGGGGGGATGTCGCACTGTGACAGGGGGGAGCCCGGCATTCGTTTCGCGTGAGTTCATCCTAGAAATGCCGCAGTACAGACTGCCGAGCGGGCAAGACATCGCGCGCACAGCATGGCGGCGCACCGCGGAGTTCATGAAAAAAGCCGGCAGCGTCATTGTGCTGTCGGGCGTGTTTGTGTGGCTATTGAGCGGCTTTCTGCAGCCGGTGGGCAGCGCAATCGCCTGGCTGTTCGTGCCGCTGGGGTTCGGCTTTTGGCGGGCTGCGGTGGCAACTTTGACTGCCTTCATCGCCAAGGAGAACGCCGTGGCAACGTTGGGCGTGCTGGGCGCTGCGGCGATATTCACGCCCGCGCAGGGGATGTCGTTTTTGCTGTTCAACCTGCTGAGCATGCCCTGCGCTGCGGCGGTTGCGGCGTTGCGGTGCGAGCTGGGTAGTGCCAAGCGCACGGTGGCGGCGGTGGCGTGGCAATGCGGGCTGGCGTATGTGGTGGCGGGCTGTGCGTATTGGTTGATGAGATGAGAAGCAGGCGACCGAGGACGGTCGCCCCTACCGGTTAGTGCTCTACGGGTCGGCTGTCAATGATGTACTCAACATGCCCCTTGTTTTCCGTGAAGCCGATGGACTCCATCAACTGGTTCTCTTTGCCGCTGACTGCCGTGTAGCTGATGAAATAGATACCGAGGTTGCGCAGTTCCTCCACCATCATCAGTCCCATTTGCTTGTCGATGCCATAGGGGTCGTTTTCAATCACACCGCCGCACTCGTAGCGGTTGTCAACCTGCAAATCCAGTGCGAGGTAGAAGATGGTGATTATCGCGTCCAGTCCATCGTGCAGCACGGTTAGCAGACCGACCAGTTCGCTGCCGATGAACGCGCCAATCACGAGGTCGGCGTGCTGCAGCGGCTTGGCGGCAGTCTGCTTGTCTTAGCACTGCGCTTCATATAGCCCATTGCGTGCATAGAACCGCCAAAGCTGACCCACAGAGATGTCGGGGTTGAGCAAAAGCTTGATGTCATCCGGGCTCAGCTTTGCCTTGAACAGCTTGTTGATGGACACGCCGAAGTATTCCGCGATGGACGGAATCAGCTGCAGATCCGGCGCGGTGATGTTGTTCTCCCACTTGCTGACGGATTGGTAGGTGATGCCGAGGTGCTCGGCAAGTTGCTCTTGTGTCGCGCCCTTTTCGGCGCGAAGCTGCTTGATGTTTTCGCCGATGTTGAATGTCATGGCTGAGACCTCCTCATGTGTTTTCGCACCGCGCGATGCAAGTTCTATTCTACAGCTTCGCGGCGCGATATGCAATAACGCATTCGGTGACCTCAACTCACGCAACACGTGCAGAGCAAGCAGCCTGCACGTGGTATTACTCCAGCCCCGCCCAAAACCGCCTCACCGCGCGGCGCCCCTTGAGGTGAATCGCTTGCTTGGGCGGCGGGAGCTCACGCAGGCACGTTAAGGTCTTGCGGCGCTTGCGTGCTGGCCAAGTCCAGATGTAGGTGAGGAACGGCAGGTCGATTTTCTCGGGGCAGCCGTCGGTCATGTCGGGGCGGGTGTTGCCGTGGTATTTCGCCCAGCGCTTGAGCACGCCAGCGATGCAGGTGACGCGGTTGATGTCGAGGAAAATCACGGTGTCGGCGCGCGCGGCGAGTGCGTCACGGGTGGTGTTGTGGTTGCCGTCGAGCACCCATGCGGGTTGCTCTGCAGCGACGAGGAGTGCTTGCTTTCGCTCGGGATTGAGCACCCAGCCGGGCTGCCAAGTGAGCATGTCGATGTGGAGAACAGGCAGGTTGAGATGTTCGCCCAAGCGGCGCGCCATGGTGCTTTTGCCGCTGCCGGAATTGCCCATGATGAGGATGCGTTGGCCGAGAGATGATTGCATATGCGTTCTCCTATGGTGACTTGTGCTCCGCACCCCACCCTTACCCGCCCGAGGCGGGAGCTCCCTCTATCAGAGGGAGTCATGGGGCTTGCAGCCGAAAGTTTGTAGAAATAATATGCGTGAAGCCCTTGTCCCCCTCTTTAGAGGGGGATGTCCCGCAGGACAGGGGGTGTGATGAGCTTCGGGCAAAACCCCAGCGCGTCCGCTGACACGATGTCGTAGTGCGTGCCGTTGCGCTCGCCCACAAAGGCGCGCTTGGCGGCGCTGCTGTGCAGATGACCGTAGTAGCACCGCGCCACGCCCTCATCGCGCAGCACGCTGTCGATTTCCTCGCACACACGGTCTTGGGTGATGGGCGGGTAATGCAAAAACACGCAGACGTTGTCGCTGAGCTGCTTGCCCGCTTGGATGGAGGTGCGCAGCCGCCCCGCCTCACGGGCGAGGACTTTGGTGTCGTGCGGCTCATCGCTGTCAAAAAACCAGCCGCGGCTGCCGCAGATGGCCATGCCCTCGGCTTCGATGGCGTTGTTGTGCAGCAGCACAAGGCTCGTTAGCCCATGTGCTGTCCAGAGGTCTTCGATTTTGCGGCGGGTGCTGAACCAGTAGTCATGGTTGCCTTTGAGGATGACTTTTTGGCGTCCCGGCAGGTTATGCAGGAACTGAAAGTCCGGCAGGGCTTGGTCGAGGGTCATGCCCCAGCTGATGTCGCCCGGCAGCACTACGGTGTCGTCGTCGCGCACGAGCTTGCGCCAGTTGGCTTCGAGCCGCTGGGCATGGTTATCCCAGCCGGGGAAGATATCCATCGGCTTGGCGGTGCCAAAGGAGAGGTGGGGGTCGGCAATGGCGTAGATCATGTCAGCGAACCATCCGCCAGATAAATTCAATCGGAAACCAAATCGGGAACAAAAGCACGGCAGCAATCAGCGCCACGACGGTGAGAAGTACGTCTAAAATGGTGCTCAACCAGGTGGGCAACGTGCGTACCCAATCGTCAATGCGTCGCCCAAATTCAACAAAACGCTCCATTGGGCTTGGTGGAGGGACGTTAACTGGTGGGCTGGCGTATAACCCGTGTTGCGCATAAGCGGATGGAAGGGGTTCTTGTGCAGCCGCGCCCACGGCAAGGCTCATGCCGAGCAGCAGCACGGCGAGGACGACGCTAAGACATTTTTTCATGGGATGACCTCCTATAATTTTGTGCTATCATGATAGCATGGCGGTTGCGGCAGTGAACTAGTTGCTCTCGTCCAGCGTCCAGCCATGGTCGCCGTGATACACCATCAAGCGGCTCATTCCGCCGTCGATGGTGATGTTCTCGCCGGTGATGAAGCCAGCCCGGTCGCTGCACAGGAACAGCACCATCTCGGCGATGTCCGCGGGCACGCCAACGCGCCCGCTCGGGTGCTGGGTGGCATCTGCGCCGGTGAATGCGCTGCCGGTGGTGTCGATCCAGCCGGGACTGACGCAGTTCACCCGCACCTTGCCCGCAAGGCTCACCGCCATGGCGTGGGTGAGCGAAACAATGCCGCCCTTGGCGGCTGAATACGCCTCGGTGTCGGGCTGCGACTGCATGGCGCGCGTGGAGGCGATGTTCACGATGGCGGCGTTCGGGGCGAACAGGTCGTGCTGCAGCAACAGGCTCGTGAGGTAATACGGCGCCGTCACGCTCACGCGCTGGACGTGCTCGAAGTCTGCATAAGAGCAGCCGGAAAGCAGCCCGGCGCGCGCGACGCAGGCGTTGTTGATGAGGAAGCTCACGGGCTTGTTCAGCGACGCAACGAAGCGTTCGAGAACGCCGTTGTCGGCAATGTCGCCGTGGAAGAGCTGTGTGCCGTTGATTTCTTGCGGGTCAATGTCGATGACGGTGACCGCCGCGCCGTGGCGCAAAAACGCCTCGGCGATGCAGCGACCGATGCCGTTTGCGCCGCCGGTGATGACGGCGTGTTGGTTGGTGAAGGTCATGGTGGTGTGTCCTTTCCGTTACTAGCGCGCAAACAGCCAGCGGAAGCCATATACCAACGGGAACAGCAGCGCCGCAAAGGGCAGCACAAACAGCATGCCCAGCCATTGATACCACGTGACGGGGTTGGCGAGCGTCGAATGCTGCAGCCAGTCAACGAAGGCCTCTAGCATGCCCGCATCAGGACCGAGCGGCGGTCGTGCATATTGATGAACGCGAATGCTACGCACAATGCCACAGTCGGAAACAAAGTTGACCACGCCGAATCTGTCTTGATTGCTGGAATTGGGGAGCACGCGGATAGTTATCTGCGCATCACCGGTGCCGCGTGAGGGGGATACATGAAGCCAACGCTCGGCGGCGGTAACGCGCCAACTGGTGTTAGAGTAGAGATCTCGCGTGAATGAACCTGCACGCGAGGTTTGCCAACGATTGCCGGCAGGCGAAATGTTGAGATAGGGATGTGGCGACGGAGGAGGCAACGGTGCTGGCGGCTCGGTGACGGAGACACTGAAGCTGTGATCGCCGCCTTGCCAGCCGCTCCACGGCCAAGCGAAAATTACATAGTCGCCCGCAGGCAAGTGTCGCCTGTGCCACGAGTTGTTTACCCAAAGCCCCATGGTTGTGCCAACGGGGGTTAAATTCGCGTCAAACACGCGCAAATAGAGGTCGCCACTGTGCCAGCTAAAGCCAAAGTAATCATCTTCTGCCACCGTGAGGCTGAAGGCACGGGTTTCTTGCGCGCCAAAGCTGGCAGGCTCGCCCAGCACAATGGGCTCGATGTCGCCCAAATATTGTGCCACGAAATCGTCGGAGAGCGTGAAGCTTGCGCTGGGCATGGTGGCAACGTATTCCGCCCAGGTGCCGTCAAAGTCGCGCCAAGTGGCGCTGTCGGTGTAAGTAAAGGTGGCGGTGAGGGTTTCGGGGTCAAACGTCCGCAAAATCTCCCACCATTCTGCGCCCAGTTGACCGCTCCAGCGTTCCAGCGCCTCGCTGGTGCCGTCATCGAAATGCACGGTGACGGTCACATTTTGCAGGGTGAACTGCGGCGTCAAGTTCCAATGATTGAGTTGGATTTCGCCGTTCCAGTCGGCATCAATGGCGGTGACCACAGGCAATTGCGGCTGCAGGGTGAGCTCCTCCGCCAGCGCGGGCGCGCCCACGCCAAGGCTTGCGCCCAGCAGCAACACGGCCAAGCAGATGCTAAGCAACTTTCTCATAAACAAGACCTCCTTTGATTTATGCCTATATTATAGCACAAATTTCAGGGCAATGCAAGCCGCAATGTTGTAAAACTTGCGAAATTTTCTTGGCGGCGCAGAAAATTTTGCTCCCCCTCTTGACATCTAAGTTAGATTGTGCTAACATATAAGTTAGCGAGAGCTAACTCGCGATTGAAAGGGGATGTGTCTTTGCACAAGCACTTTTTTGCGCGGCAGTGGAAGCGCATTGCCATCATCGCGCTGTTTATCATTCTGGTCATCTTGTCGCTGGAAATTGGTCCGATGAGCGAGGTCGGTATCCTGTCGGCCATTCGCGGCGACGAAAACGCGCGCCTGGTGTTTGTGTATGGTCGCGTGCCGCGCACGGTGGCGGTGGTGCTAGCCGCAGCCGGGCTTTCGGTGGCGGGGTTGCTGATGCAGGCGGTGAGCCGCAACAAGTTCATGTCGCCCACCACAGCCGGCACGATTGATGCCGCGGCGTTTGGTTCGCTGCTGACGTTCGTGTTTCT
>WQRM01000094.1 GCA_009786735.1 Oscillospiraceae bacterium
GCAGTTCGTCAGCATCATCGGCGGCAACGGCGCGGGAAAAAGCACCTTGTTCAACATCATCAACGGCAACCTGCGCCCCACCACAGGCTCCATCCTGTTTGAGGGCAAGGACATCGCCCGCAAGAGCCACGCAGCACGCGCCGCACTCATCGCGCGGGTTTACCAAGACCCCAACTTCGGCGTCTGCCCACAGCTCACCATCGCCGAGAACATGGCGCTGGCGAACTCCCGCGGCAAGTTGCGCGGTCTGCAATGGGCAATCCGCAAGCGCGACCTCGCCTTCTTCGCCGAAAAACTCGCCGAGTTCGACCTCGGGCTCGAAACCATGCTGCGCAAAAAAGCCTCGCTGCTTTCCGGCGGGCAACGGCAGGTGGTTACGCTGCTGATGGCCGCGCTGCAAAAACCCAAGCTGCTGCTGCTAGACGAACACACCGCCGCGCTCGACCCACGCATCGCCCGGCAAGTCATGGAGATCACCAAGAAAATGGTGGAGGAGCAAAACATCACCACCATCATGATTTCGCACAACATAAGCGACGCCATCGCCTACGGTGACCGGCTCATCATGCTCAACGGCGGAAAAATCACCTTGGATGTGTCCGGCGAAGCAAAACGTGCGCTCACCCCGGCGCAGCTCTTCGCCATGTTTGAAGCACCATAAACATCACCGAAAAACAAAGGAGATTCCCCCATATGCGCAAGATTTTTACTCTCGCTCTCGCCCTGCTGATGGCAGCGGGCATGCTCTTGGCCTTCACCGGCTGCGGCTCACCCTTGAGCAACCACGAGCTGGTTGGCACTTGGATTTGGGATGCCGACACCAACGTGCACTACGTCTTCAATGGCGACGGCACCGGCAACCGCGGCGGCAACAGCCCCTATGTCACACCAAGCTGGATTCAAGCCTTTGACTGGTCGGTCAACGAATCCGAGGTGGTTCTGCACTTCCCCAACATCGAGCCGGGCTATGTCAACCGCGAAACTCACATCTTCACCATCACCGGCAATATCCTCAACCTCGTGCGCCGCGACAACCCCGCCGAAAACTTCAACTACATCCGCCTGGGCGACTAAACTTCACACGCCACCAGCACCTCCATGTGGGGTGCTGTTTATTTTTCCCTTGACAATCGCCCTGGAATGGTGTATAATAAAATAGGTAAAATAATGATAAGGAGACCCATCATATGAAGTATACACAGTGGAACCATTTTATCGCAGGCCAATGGCAGGATGTTGTGAACGTGCGCGATTTCATCGGTCGCAACTTCACCCCTTGGCACGGCGACGAGTCTTTTCTCGCCCCAGCAAGCGCAAAAACCATGCAAGTGTTTGACAAAGTCAAAGACCTTTTCGCACAGGAACGCGCCGCCGGCGGCGTGCTGAGCATCGACGCCAACACCATCTCCGAAGTGGACGCGCACGACGCGGGCTACATCGACAAAGACGCAGAGCTCATCGTTGGCCTGCAAACCGACGCTCCCCTGCGCCGTGCCATTTTGCCGCGTGGCGGCATCCGCATGGTGCACGCGTCGCTGAAGGAATATAACGTTGACATGCCCGCCGACGTTGACCGCGTGTTTAGGTATTGCAAAACCCACAACGACGGCGTGTTTGATGCCTACACCCCCGAAATGCTCGCCGCACGCCGCAGCGGTGTCATCACCGGTTTGCCGGATGCCTATGGTCGCGGTCGCATCATCGGCGACTATCGCCGCGTGCCGCTTTACGGCGTGGATGCCCTCATCGCGCAAAAGAAAGCCGCCAAAAACAACTGCAAAGCCAGCGTGGTGGACGAAAACCTCATCCGCGCACGCGAGGAAATCAGTGAGCAAATCCGTGCGTTGGAATCCCTCAAGCGCATGGCCGCAAAATATGGCTGCGACATTTCGCGCCCCGCACAAACCCTGCAAGAAGCCATCCAATGGCTCTACTTCGCCTACCTCGCCGCCGTCAAAGACCAAAACGGCGCCGCCATGAGCCTCGGACGCGTGTCGGTTTTCCTCGACATCTATGCCGAGCGCGACCTCGAAAACGGTGTGATCACCGAAGAACAAGCCCAAGAGCTGTTCGACCAATTCATCATCAAGCTGCGCCTAGTGCGTTTCTTGCGCACAAAAGACTACGACGCGCTGTTCAGCGGCGACCCCACTTGGGTCACCGAATGCCTCGGCGGCATGCACTGCGACGGTCGCCCGCTGGTGACGAAATCCACCTTCCGCTTCCTGCATTCGCTCACCAACCTCGGTCCTGCGCCCGAACCCAACATGACCGTGCTTTGGGCCAACGCACTGCCCGAAAACTTCAAGAAATACTGCGCCCGCCTGTCCGCCGAAACCTCGTCCATCCAGTACGAAAACGACGACCTCATGCGCGACAAATTCGGCGACGACTACGGCATCGCCTGCTGCGTGTCGCCCATGCGGCTCGGCAAGCAAATGCAGTTCTTCGGCGCGCGCGCAAACTTGGGCAAAGCGCTGTTGTATGCCATCAACGGCGGCCGTGATGAAGTCAGTGGCGACCAAGTTGGTCCGCTCATGGCCCCCATCACCAGCGACGTGCTGGACTTCGACGAAGTCTGGGCGCTGTATGACCAAATCACTGAATGGCTCAGCACGTTGTACGTCAACACGCTCAACGTCATCCACTATATGCACGATAAATACTGCTACGAAAAGCTGCAACTTGCGCTGCACGACGAAGAAGTTGTGCGCACCATGGCCTGCGGCATGGCTGGCATGAGTGTCGTTGCCGACAGCTTCAGCGCCATGAAACACGCCAAAGTGCACGTCATCCGCAACGAGCAAGGTCTGGCGGTTGACTTCAACATCGAAGGCGAATACCCCGCGTTCGGCAACCATGACCCCCGTGCCGACGAAATTGCCAAAGAGCTCGTGCGCAACTTCATGAGCAAGCTGCGCCGCCAAAAGACCTACCGCAACGCCGTGCCCACACAGTCGATTTTGACCATCACCTCCAACGTCGTGTATGGCAAAAAAACCGGCGCAACACCTGACGGTCGCGCTGCTGGCGAGCCCTTTGCCCCCGGCGCTAACCCCATGAGCGGTCGCGACACCAAAGGTCCCGTGGCCTCCATGGCAAGCGTGGCAGGTCTGCCCTTCGAGGACAGCCAAGACGGCATCTCCTACACCTTCAGCATCATCCCCGCCGCACTCGGCAAGTCCGCAGAGCAACGCACGCAAAACCTCGTGCAGCTGCTTGACGGCTACTTCGGCGAAGGCGGGCACCATGTCAACGTCAACGTGCTCGACCGTGAGCAGCTCATCGACGCCATGGAAAAACCCGAGCTCTACCCGCAGCTCACCATCCGTGTGTCGGGTTACGCGGTCAACTTCATCAAGCTCACGCGTGAGCAACAGCTCGATGTCATCAACCGCACTTTCCACGCATTCGTGTAATTTACTCTGGGGCAGGTGAAAATCTGCCCCTTATTTTCACTTTCAAGGACGATTCATGACAACAGGTCGCATCCACCACGTTGAAACTTTCGGCACCGTTGACGGCCCGGGGGTGCGCTATGTGCTATTCCTGCAGGGCTGCCCGCTGCGCTGTTTATATTGCCACAACCCCGATGCCATCGACCCCCACGGCGGCGAAGCGTGGACAGCCTCCCACGCCGTGCAAGAGGTGCTGCGCTACGCAAACTTCGTGCAAGGTGTCACCTTCTCGGGCGGCGAACCGCTGCTGCAGCCCGAGTTCGTGCACGAAGTCACACAGCGGCTGCGCGCACGCGGTCTGCACGTGGCGATTGACACCGCCGGTGCGCCCAACCTTGAGCGCTGCAAACCCGCCATCGACGCCGCCGACATGCTGCTGCTAGACATCAAAGCCGCATGCCCAGAGCTCGCCCGCAAACTCACCGGTCACACCAACGCGCGGTCGATTGCCACGCTTGACTACTGCGAGCAAATCGGCAAGCGGGTCTGGTTGCGCCACGTGCTCGTGCCGGGCTACACCCTCGTCAGCCGCCAGCTTGAGATGCTCGCACGGCTGTTGCAACCGTATACGTGCATCGAACTCATCGAGCTCGCGCCCTTCCATCAACTGGGTGTGGAAAAATGGGCCGCCGCTGGCATGACTTACCATTTTAAGCACATGCCGCCCGCCGACCCCGCGCAAGTTACCCAAGCCGTAGACTACCTTGAGGACATGGGCTTCAAAGTCCAGTGACCTGTGCAAAATGCTTCGTGCTTCGTGAGGATTTTCCGTCAAAGCAACGACTAAGTTTGAGCACCAAAAAACTAAGCCCTAAATATTCAGCACTCATTTATGGGGGGATGAACATGAAAAAGATTCTTGCCATCGTTCTGGTGATCGCCATCGCAACCGCCGGTCTCGCCTTCCCCGTGCAGGCGAGCTCCAACACCCAACGCGCCGCCACCCGCTACCCCGTCGTCCTCGTCAGCGGCGCGGGCTTTCGTGACCACATGCTCTTCAACCGCTTCATCAACTACTGGGGACGCATCCCCGGCGCACTGCAGCGCAACGGCACGCGTGTGTTCCACGGCGGCACCGAAGCCTGGGGCAACGTGGAGGATAACGCCGCCATCTTGCAGGCCACCGTGCGCCGTGTGCTTGCCGAAACCGGTGCCACGCGTGTGAACCTCATCGCACACTCGCGCGGCGGCATCGAAGCACGCTATATGATCTCCTCGCTGGGCATGGGTGGTCAAGTGGCCAGCCTCACCACCATCAGCACGCCGCACCACGGCATGAATATCATGGATTTGCTCGACATCATCCCCGATGGACTGGTGCGCTTCGCCGCCGTCTTCATCAACCTTTGGTTTCGCGTTGTCGGCGACCGCAACCCCGATTTCTTCAACTCCGTGCGCGCATTCACCACCAGCTATATGCAGGACTTCAACCGCGCCAACCCCAACGACCCCCGCGTGCACTATCAATCCTGGGCCGCGCAAATGGCAAACCCGTTTAGCGACATCATTTTCGTCTTCCTCAACCCCATCATCCACATCTTTGACGGACCAAACGATGGTCTCGTCTCCGTTGAGTCCGCCCAATGGGGCAACTTCCGCGGCATCATTCGCGGCACAAACTTCCGCGGCATCTCCCACGCCGACGTCGTTGACGCCCGCCGCATGAACTTCCGCCTGTTCCCCGGCAGCAACGGCACCAACGACATGCGCGAATTTTACGTCAACCTCGTCGAAGATCTCCGCCAACGCGGCTTTTAGCGCTTCGCGGCAACACCTTAAAATTACACAAAACCCTACTTCCTGCGTGGCAGCGAGTGGGGTTTTGCTATTTATATAATCGTTCACCGCGAAGCGGCTAAAGTTTTTTGGTTCTTTTTTTCAAAAAAGAACAGAAATCTTACGTCACATAGTCGAACTCAAAGTCATAGATAGCCACGGTGTCGCCTTCTTGCACGCCGTGGTTTTCGAGCGCCTCGATGATCCCGCTGCTTTGCAGCACGCGCTGGAAGTGTTGCAGCGAGGAGTAGTCGTCCATGTTGCACGCGCGCAGGATGCGCAGCAGCCAGGGGGCATCTTCCACGAAGAACACGCCATCTTCGGCGCGCACGGTGAACTTCACCTGCTCCTTAGGCGCGAGCATGTCCGGCGTGAGCTCTTCGGCCTCAAAGCGCTTGATGGGCGGCAGCTCGGCGAGCTTTGCGGCCACCGCGTTGATGAGCTCCTGCGTGCCCTCGTGGATGGGCGCACAAATTTCATAGTACGGCAAGCCCTGCTGCGCCACAAACTCGCGCAACCGAGCGAGCTGCTCCGGCGTGGCAAGGTCGATTTTATTCGCCGCCACAATCTGCGGGCGCCCCGCAAGTTCCGGCGAATAGCGCGCCAGCTCTTCGTTGATACGCGCAAAATCCTCAATGGGATCGCGCTCCTCGCTGCCCGCAGCGTCTAGAACATGCACCAGCATGCGGCAGCGCTCCACGTGCCGCAGGAACGCATGCCCCAAGCCCACGCCCTCGGCCGCGCCCTCAATGAGCCCGGGAATATCAGCCATCACAAAGCTGTGCCCCAGACCCATGCTCACCACGCCCAGCACCGGCGTGATGGTGGTGAAGTGGTAGTCCGCCACAATCGGCTTCGCCTGGCTCACCACGCTGATGAGGCTCGACTTGCCCACGTTCGGGAAGCCCAGCAAACCCACATCTGCCAGGAGTTTCAGCTCAAGCGTCACCTCAACCGATTCCCCCGGCGTGCCCGCCTTCGCAAAGCGCGGAGCCTGCCGCGTGGGCGTCGCAAAGTGATGATTCCCCCAGCCGCCGCGGCCGCCCTTGGCCATGCGCACCGGTTCGTCGCACGAGATATCCGCA
>WQRM01000095.1 GCA_009786735.1 Oscillospiraceae bacterium
CGATGAAGCGCATGTGCCGCAGGTGGAGTTCATCACCACGCTGGCGGGCTATGTGCACTGGCAGCTCACGGGCGAAAATGTGCTGGGCGCGGGCGAGGCAAGCGGCGTGTTTCCGCTGAACGCGGCGGGCGATGACTACCATGCTGACATGCTGGCGAAGGTTGACGCAGCGGGCTATGTGAAGCAAGATGTGCGTGCGCTGTTGCCGCGCGTGCTGCAGGCGGGGCAGTCTGCGGGCGTGTTGAGCGCAAGCGGCGCGGCGCGGTTGGGTCTGCCAGCGGGCATTGCGCTGTGCCCGCCGGAGGGCGACGCAGCAACCGGCATGGTGGCGACCAATGCGGTCACGCCGTGCAGCGGGAATGTGTCGGCGGGGACATCGATGTTCGCGATGGTTGTGCTGGAGCAACCGCTCGCGCCGATTGCGGGGATTGACATTGTGGCGACGCCAGCGGGCAAGCCGGTGGCGATGGTGCACTGCAACAATGGCTCAAGTGACATGGATGCGTGGATGAACGTGTTTGCGCAGCTGACCGGCGAGGACAAAAATACGCTGTATGCGCGGCTATACGCGGCGGCGCTTGAAGGCGAACCCGACTGCGGCGGCGTGGTGAACTACAATTTTGTGGCGGCGGAGCCCATGCTGGGCGTGACGGACGGCATGCCAAGGCTCACGCGCATGCAGGGGGCGAGGTTTACGTTGCCAAACATGATGCGGGCGATGCTGCTGTCGATGTTCGCGGGGGTGAGCACGGGGCTTGCGAAGCTTGCGGCGCATGGTGTGCAGCTGGCGCGCATCACCGGGCATGGCGGGTTGTTCAAGTCGCCCGGTCCGCAGCAGCTGATGGCCGCGGCGCTGGGTGTGCCGGTGAGTGTGATGCAATCGGCGGGCGAGGGCGGTGCGTGGGGGATGGCTGTGCTGGCGGGCTATGCCGCGCAAAAACAAGTGAATGAAACGCTTGTGGATTATCTTGAGCAGCGCGTGTTCACGCAGCAAGAGATGCTCACCTTGCAGCCGGATGACGCTGACCGCCAAGGCTTTGCGCGGTTCATGAAAAACTACATGGCGAACATATAGGGTTTTTTTGGGCAGTTGTGTTGATGGTTTTTTTGCTTCGGGCGGCGCGCCCGCCGCCCCTACAGGTAGATATCTCCTGCAAGGCTATGGTTAAGCCGCAACATGTAGGGGCGGCGTGCCCGCCACCCGGGCTACATATCAATACAAAAGCTTAAAACAGCCAAAACCTAAAACGGCGAATTGATAAAACGCCCGGGTTAGTTGAACTAACCCGGGGTGATTTTTGTTGTCTAGCGCGTGGCTATGCGCCGATGCGCACTGCGCTGAGGTGGAAGCCATGGGGCGGGATTTCCAGCGTGCCGTCTGCGCCGCCTTCGCTGGTGGGGGCGTTGTCAACTCTGGCGCTGAGGCTGGTGTTGGCGCAAAGGCGCACGATAACACTGCGTTCAAAGGTGGTGTCATCATTTGCGATTGCGGATTTTAACACGATGGTTTCGTCAAGGCGCGTGCCGTTGGCGGTTACGTAAAACATCAAAACGGTGTCGGAGCTAAAGCTGAAGTTGCCGAAGAAGGTGAGCTCATAGGTGCCGCTGCATTGGATGCCGAGGGTGCTGTTGCCGCTGAACGCCACGTTTTGCAGCGGAAGAGGGGCATCCATGTTGATGGTTTGGCCGTTGGTTGCGCTGGCCATTGCCATGGAGTTGTTGC
This sequence comes from Oscillospiraceae bacterium, assembly GCA_009786735.1. Lineage (GTDB taxonomy): Bacteria > Bacillota > Clostridia > Oscillospirales > Acutalibacteraceae > WRMQ01. The sequence continues at coordinate 1,724 of WQRM01000095.1, forward strand.
CCGAACGATACATGCCGCCAAACACTGCGCTGCAATCCAGCCAGGGGTTGCTGGGGCATGAACAGTGATCGGGGGGGCAAGGGCAGCTGCCGTTGCAACTGCCATTGCCGTTACCATTGCCATTGCCGTTACCGTTGCCGCAACAACTGCTGCAACAGCAATCAGGCGGACACCAACCGCCGCCATTGGGCGGACACCAGCCGCCACCGTTGGGCGGACACCAGCCGCCGCCATTGGGCGGACACCAGCCGCCACCGTTGGGCGGACACCAGCCGCCACCATTGGGCGGACACCAGCCGCCGCCACCGTTGGGCGGACAAGGGCGGTTGCAGTTGGGCGCACAGGGGGAACTGCAGCCGGGCGGCCAGCCACCGGGCGGACACCAGCCGCTGCCGGGAGGTCTGCAGCCGGGCGGCCAGCCACCAGGCGGACACCAGCCGCCGGGAGGACGCCATGGACCACAGAAAGGCGGGCAAACGCCGGGAGGCGGAGAAGGGGGACATTTGAGGACGCAGCCATTGGGCAGGATGGTGGTGGAACCGCCGCTCCAGCTGCAGGGAGTAGTATTGGTTGCAAACATTGAACTTATCATCCGTTCTATGCAAAATATGTGCAGACCGCAAGGGTTTGCATGGTGGCGAGCACCAGATTGGGTCGGTCATGCTATCCTATGCGAAGGCTGGACAGCTGGTGCGTAAAATTTTGCTGCGCCGTGATGTATGCTGCAGCGCAAAATTGCCCACAATACTAACAAGAAAAATAAGTGCAGCAGGGGGAAGATGGCTATGATCAAAGGCGTGAATCATCGGATTATTGAAGTGATGGAAAGTGAGTGCGAATACTTCACCCGGGTGCTGTTTTTCGTCAAGCCCGAATACTCGGCGCTTAGCGAGGGCACGCTGCGCGACCGTGCGCGTGCGGTGGCCACCAATTGCAGCGCACCGCCGCCGAGCCAAATCGCCAAACACCGCAAGATGACGGTGTTGGCATTGCTGGGCGCTGCTGCCGCTGGCGGGTTGTTGGCCGCGGTGGTGATGGCGCTGCTATTGTAGTGGTTAAGTTTTGGACGGGCACAGTTTTCGCTTGCAATTTGGCGCGAGGCGTGGTATAATAAGAGAAAGGGACGTTTTTGCGCGTCTCGGCATACCATACAGTAAACGCTTTACGATTAAGAAAGGGAAAACATATGGCAACAGAATTTACTTATGAAGTGACGGAAGAGCTGGGCGTGCTCAGCGAAACCGCAAAAGGTTGGACGAAAGAGCTCAACTTGGTGAGCTGGAATGGTCGCGAGCCCAAGTATGACATCCGCGAGTGGGCGCCCGGGCGCGAAAAAATGGGCAAAGGCGTGACGCTAAGCGGCGACGAAGTGGCGGCGCTGAAAGCTGCACTGGCTGGCATTGATTTTGATTCGATGGAGTGACTATGGTGACCCCCACCGCCCCGTCGGGGCACCTCCCCCAAGGGGGTGGCACGTAAGGTATGAAGATTAAAAAGATCGCGACAGTTATCGTCGTGGGCGGCATGGTGTTGATTTTTTTGTTTGACATCGCCGTGACATTTGCGCAAGTCCGCATGCAAAACCGCTTCCCTGTGCAGCCCGAGACGTTCGAGCAGTGCGGGGAGGCGACGCGTTTGCATTTTCTCAACGTGTATAACGGCGACAGCATTTTGCTGCAAAGCGCCGGGCAGTTCGCGCTGATTGACGCGGGCTGGGGGAGTGATAATCCCATTGAGGCGGTGCGCCGACCCGGCACCGAGCAGCGCGTGGTGGACTATCTGCACCGCGTGGCGGCGGGCGAGGACGGCGTGGTGCGGCTGGAGTTTGTGCTGGCGACGCATTTTCACTATGACCATGTGGGCGGGCTGCCTGCAGTGCTGCGCGACCCGAGCATCGAAGTTGGGCGGTTTTATCTGCCTGCGCGCCCGGACGATGGACAAGTTAGCTGGTATGTGCCGATACTGCGCCAGCGCTTGTTGGAGATCGCCGACGAGCGTGGGATACCCGTGATTCCCGATGTGCCGGACGAGCAGTTTGCGCTGGGCAACATGCAGCTGCAGTTCATGAACACGCAGTGGCGTGCGACGCACAACGAGAACGATAACTCCGTGGTGACGCTGGTGGAGGTTGGCGAGTTTCGTGCGCTGCTGACGGCGGATATCTACGCGGTTTGGGGCGTGGAGCGCGAAATCGCAGCACGGGTTGGCGAGCCAATTGACCTGCTGAAAGTGGCACACCAGGGCTACACCGGCAGCACGTCGATTCCGTTTTTGCGCGCGATGCAGCCGCGGCTGGCGATTGTGCCGAACTTCGCCGGGCGGGTGTATCCCAACGTGATGTGGAATCTCACGCTGGTGTCGCGCACGCCGTATTTGTCCACCGTGGCGGAAAACGGCATTGTGGTGACGGTGGATGAAGCCGCCCAAATGCTGGTAAACGGTGACCTGCATCTGTCGTAATGGACAATATTTCTTGGAAACAACTGGAAAAATAAAATGCAGTGGTGGAAAAACCAGTGGACAATGTGGATAACGCACAAAAAAACTGCCTAAAAATGCTGCATATTTTCACAAACAACTTACACAGTTCATCTGTTTAACGGAAGGAAGTTACGCATGAGCAACCAACTATCCGCGCTGATATTTACGCAGCCGCTTGCCACCGCCGCCGAGCTGCAGGCGAAGTATCCCCCGCGTGAGCTGCCCGAGGGCGCGGCGGTTACCCGCTTTGCGCCGAGCCCCACGGGTTTCATGCACATGGGCAACGTGCTGGGCGCGCTGGTGAGCCGAACGCTCGCGAGCCAAAGCGGCGGGGTGTTCTATCTGCGGCTGGAGGACACGGACAAAAAGCGCGAGGTGGCTGACGGCGCTGCGGCGATACTCAGCGGCTTGCATGCGCTGGAAATCGCACTGGATGAAGGTGTGGATGGCGGCGAGTATGGGCCGTATACGCAGAGCCAGCGGCGCGAGATTTACCATGCGTTTGCCAAGCAATTGGTGGATGAGGGGCTGGCGTACCCGTGTTTTTGCACGGCTGAGCAGCTCCAGCAAATGCGCGATGAGCAGGAGTCCGCGGGCGTGAACAAGGGCTACTATGGCGGCTGGGCGAAGTGCCGTTGCATGCCGCAAGACGAGCAAGTGCGCCGTTTGCAGGCGGGCGAGAGCTACACGTTGCGGCTGCGTTCGCCGGGCGATGCGGCGCGAAAAATTACCGTGAATGACCTGATTCGCGGCAAGCTTGAGCTGCCGGAGTATGACATGGATGTGGTGTTGCTGAAGGCCGATGGCATGCCGACTTACCATTTTGCGCATGTGGTGGACGACCATCTGATGCGCACGACGCATGTGGTGCGTGGCGACGAATGGCTGGCGACGCTGCCGCTGCACATCCAGCTGTTTGGGCTGCTGAAGTGCAAGCCGCCGAAGTACGCGCACATCGCACCGCTGATGAAGTTGGACGCCGAAACCGGTGGCAAACGCAAGCTTAGCAAGCGCAAAGACCCGGAGGCGGCGGTGAGTTTCTTCACGGCGCAGGGCTATCCGTCGGCGGCGCTGCGGGAGTATCTGCTGACGCTGCTGAACTCAAACTTTGAGGAGTGGCGGCGCGCGAAGCCAGCCGAGCCGTTGAGCGCGTTCCCGTTTTCGCTGAAAAAAATGAGCAGCAGCGGCGCGTTGTTTGACCTGCAAAAGCTCGACGACGTGAGCAAGACGGTGATCTCACGCATGACGGCCGAGGAGGTTTTCGCGCAGGCGCTGGCTTGGGCGCAGGCTCACGAGCCGGAGTTGGCCGAGCTGCTGGCGCGCGACGCGGGCTATGCCACGGCGATGTTCGCGATTGACCGAGGCGGCAAAAAGCCCCGCAAAGACATGGCGAAATGGAGCCAAGTGCGCGAGGCGTATGCGTATTTTTATGAAGAACCGAGCGGCGCGGGTAGTGAGATTGCACAAAACTACGCTGATATTTATGTGCATGGTGACGAAAAAGAGGCGTGGTTTGCGCGCATCAAGGCGAACTGCGGCGATGTGGCGGTGAAGGACTACTGCGGCGCGGTGCGCGTGGCGGTGACGGGGCGCGAGAACTCGCCGGACTTGTGGGCGGTGATGCAGGTGCTGGGTGAGGAAACCGTGAAACGCCGATTAACCGCTAATCAATCATAAACAACCGCGAAGCGGTTAAAGTTTTTTGTGCTACTTTTTTTCAAAAAAGTAGCGAAGAAAGGGCAAACCATGTTCGTAGACATTGCAAAAGTGACACTGGCGGCGGGCGCGGGCGGCGATGGCTGCGTGGCGTTCCACCGGGAGAAATATGTGGCGGCGGGCGGCCCGAGTGGCGGCGATGGCGGCCACGGCGGCAGCGTGTTTTTGCATGCCTGCGACACGCTATCGACGCTGTCGGACTTTCGCTACAAGCGCAAGTATGCCGCGCAACGCGGTGCGGACGGCGAGGCGGCACGACGCAGCGGCAAGCAGGGTGCGGATTTGATCATCCGGGTGCCGCGCGGCACGCTGGTGAAGTGCGCTGAAACCGGCCGGCT
>WQRM01000096.1 GCA_009786735.1 Oscillospiraceae bacterium
CGGTGGGGGTGACGGTAGCGGTGACGGGGTGGTTATCGCGTAGCGTGACGGTGGGGGTTCAACGATTCAGCATTCCCCATATACCCCCGCAACACTTGCGGCACATGCACGCTGCCATCTGCCTGCACATGGTTTTCCAGCAAGCAAATCAGCGCGCGCGGCGGCGTAACCACGGTGTTGTTCAGCGTGTGGGCGTAGTAATTGGACCTGCGGTCCGGCTCCGTCGCTTCGCTGTGCCCCCTTACACGAATCCCAAGCCTGCGCGCTTGCGCGTCGCCCAAGTTCGAGCAACTGCCCACCTCAAAGAACTTCTGTTGCCGCGGCGACCACGCTTCGATGTCCACGCTTTTCACTTTCAGGTCAGCGAGGTCACCGCTGCAGCACTCCAGCGTGCGCACGGGGATTTCCAGGCTCTCAAACAGCTCCACGGTGTAGCCCAGCATCTTCTCAAACCAGTCCATGCTTTCTTCGGGCTCGCACACCACCACCATTTCCTGCTTCTCAAACTGGTGCACGCGATACACACCGCGTTCTTCAATGCCATGCGCACCAACTTCCTTGCGAAAGCACGGTGAATAGCCCGTCAGCAGCTGGGGCAAGCTGTCTTTTGCGTTGAGCGTGTCAATAAACTTGCCAATCATGCTGTGCTCGCTCGTGCCGATGAGATAGAGATCCTCGCCTTCGATCTTATACATCATGCCTTCCATCTCCGCAAAGCTCATCACGCCGGTGACCACCGAGCTGCGAATCATGTATGGCGGGATGCAGTAGGTGAAGCCGCGTTCAATCATGAAATCGCGGGCATAGCTTAGCAGTGCGCTGTGCAGCCGCGCCACGTCGCCCATGAGGTAGTAGAAGCCGTTGCCGCTGGTTTTGCGGGCGCTGTCGAGGTCAACGCCGCACAAGCTTTCCATGATATCCACGTGATACGGCACATCGAAGTCCGGCGCTTTCGCCTCGCCATAGCGTGCGAGCTCCACGTTTTCGCTGTCATCGCGACCGGTGGGCACGCTGTCGTCCATCATCTGCGGAAGCACCAGCATGATGTCGCGCACTTTCGCAGCGAGTTCTTTTTCCAGCGCGGCAAGACGATCCAACTCCGCGCCCATGGCGGCGATTTCGGCTTTTTTGGCGTTGGCTTCGTCGATTTTCTTCTGCGCCATCAGCCCGCCGATTTCTTTGCTGCCTTTATTTCTCGCGGCGCGCAGGGTTTCGGCTTGCTGCAGCGCCGCGCGGTATTGCTCATCTAGGGCGATCACGTCATCCACCAGCCCCAGCTTGTCGTGCTGAAACTTGCGCTCGATATTCGCCTTCACAGCGTCGGCGTTTTGCCGCACAAATTTGATGTCTAGCATAGTATGTTCTCCTCATGTGAGAGTATTGGTTGTGGTGGGGGTAGTTATACCGCCGTCGCGTGTAGGGGCGGCAATCTGCCGCCCGTGGAGCTTTATGGCGGGCGAAAGAGCTGCGGGCGCCCCCTCAGCCGCCGCGCCAAGTCTGCTCAAGCCGCAAGTTTGGGTTCGCGGCGCCAGCTTCCCCGCACGCGGTGGAGCCGTCCGGGGTGGTGGTGGGTTTATGCGCACAATTACGAATTACGCATTACGAATTACGCATTAAATCACACCGTCTCCAGCAGCTTCGCAATGCGCTGCAAGTCGTCTTGGTCGTGGAAATCGATGACAAGCGTGCCGTTTTCGTTTTTGCCGCGAGTTTCCACCTTCACGCGGCGACCCATGCACTGCTCCAAGCTTAGCTGCACTTCGTCGTAGAACGAAGCACGGCGCGTTTCGCCCAAAAATCCCACCGGAGCAGGCGGCGCGGCACGCACGATGTTCTCGCGCTTCACGAGCCGTTCGGTTTCGCGCACGCTAAGCTGCAATTCCACCACCTCTTCGGCAACGCGGTCAGCCGAAATGTGCGGGTAATCCAGCCCTAGCAGCGCGCGCGCATGCCCGGCAGAGAGCTTGCCCTGCCGCACGAACTCAATTGCGCCATTGGGCAGGTTGAGCAAACGCAACGCATTGCCCACCGCCGAGCGCGACTTACCCAGCCTGCGCGACACTTCCTCTTGCGTCAGGTCGAACGCGTCCATCAGCTGTTGATAACCTGCTGCTTCTTCAATGGGGTTGAGGTCCTCGCGCTGCAGATTCTCAATGAGCGCGGCGGCCATGGCCTCTTCGTCGGTGAAGTCGCGGATGACCACGGGCACTTCGGCAAGCCCGGCAGCACGTGCCGCACGCCAGCGCCGCTCGCCCGCGATGATTTGATACGCGCCGCTGGGTTGTGGACGCACCAAAATGGGCTGCAGCACGCCGTGCTCGGCAATGGAGCGCGACAGTTCGCCCAGGGCATCTTCGTCGAAGCGCTGGCGGGGTTGTTCGCGGTTGGGCTCAAGATCCATCACGCGCAGCTTCACCTGCGACAGCGAGGTGGTTTGTTCATCCAAGCCGCCGTTTTCCTCAAACAGGCTGTCCAGCCCCCGTCCTAATGCACCCTTCTTCACAGCAGGCATATGTCTTTCTCCTTTGTCGTGATTGTATGAATTGCCGCGAAGCGATTGCTCGCCGCAGGCGTCCTTCAATACCGTATACTTCGGGACAATTGCACCCCCCTGCCGCCTGCGACGGCTTCCCCTCTCTGAAGAAGGGGGCTTGGGTTGCGGCGCGCCGAAAGGTTGCGGTTGGTTTATGCTTAAGTCCCAGTCCCCCTCTTCAGAGGGGGATGTCCCGCAGGACAGGGGGTGCTACACGTTCCCTCGCAATTGTTTCACGTGAAACAATTTTTATGCGAACTTCGCCTGTCAGCGGCGCGCATAGTGCGCATGCTTGCCATTGCCTGCCAAAAATTCCCTCGCAAGCTCGATGTAGCTGGTCGTGCCGCGCGAGTGGCTGTCGTAGTACATCACCGGCTTGCCGAAGCTGGGGGCTTCGCTCAAGCGAACGTTGCGCGGAATGACGGCGCTATACACCCGCCGCGGGAAGAAACGCTTGACTTCGTCCACCACCGCTTGCGTGAGGTTCAGCCGCCCGTCATACATCGTCAGCGCCACGCCCTCAATGTCGATGAGCGGATTCCACAGGCGCTTGACTTGCCGCACCGTTTGCATCAGCTGGCTCAAGCCCTCCAGCGCGAAGTATTCGCACTGAATCGGCACGAGGAACGTATCGCTGGCGACCAGAGCGTTGATGGTCACTAAGCCCAGCGTGGGCGGGCAATCCATGAAGATGAAGTCGTAGTCGTCGCGCACCAAGGCAAGCGCCTGCTTGAGTTTGCTTTCGCGTTGGTGCAGCTCGAACAGATCCATTTCCGCGCCGGCGAGGTTGATGCTGCTGGGCAACAGGCTCAAGTTGTCGAACTGCGTGGGCACAATGGCGTCCGCCGCGCGCATGCCGCCGATGATGACTTCATACGACGAAGCAGTGAGCTTCTTTTTGTTCACGCCGAGTCCGGTGGTGGCGTTGCCTTGGGGGTCGATGTCCGCCAGCAGCACGCGATAGCCCTCGGCGCCCACGGCGGCGGCGAGGTTCACGGCGGTGGTGGTTTTGCCTACCCCGCCCTTTTGGTTAACAATGGAAACGATTTTGCCCATGGCGTTGCACCTCACATTAGTATTCTTCTTCCTATTATAACATATCGCGCGGACAAGCACAAGCAAAAAATGAAAAAAGCCTGTGATTTTACACACAGGTCATAATTCTATGCGGGTTTCGGCGCGCACAGCGAAGCAGCGGAGCCCCGCCGCAGGCGGAATTGTTTCACGTGAAACAAAATTTATGCGAAGTTGGGAGCTTAGTTGCGCTTTTTCTTGGTTTTGGGCAAAACTTTAGCGAAAACGTCGCCCCATGCCTCTTCTTTTGTTACAGGAATTGGCGCTGTAGTATCCAAGTACTTGGTGACAGTTTGAAAGTTGATTTTTCGTGCAACATACTCAAGCAAAGTTTTGACTGGGGACAGAAGCACCATGAAAATTTTCAAAGGACGCGTTGACCAGTATATGGCGACGAAAGCAAAGTCCCAGCGCATGGTCGCCGAACCGACGATGAATGCGACAAGGACGCGCAAAAATAACATAACCAGAGTGGCAATTCGCGCGGTGATGCGCATCGCGATGCCATAAAATGATGTGGCGACCAGCAACGCATCGAATGCCTTGTGATTCGTTGGTTCGCGGCGATGGCTTAGGCGGATGAAGAATGATTTCAAGGGGGTAAAAACGATAAGCAAATAGGGGAGCAAAAACGCGGCTGTTCCAGCCAATCCAATTAGCCAATTGCTCGCTGAAACGGCAAAAAATAAGAAGTAAATCAGCAAAAAGATGATTACGATGAGCGTGATGGGCAACCATGAATCTTGAGCAACTAAAATGAGCGCGTGACCGCAGCTTGAACAAAAACTGTCATCGGCTGCACCGCTAGGTCTGTTTTTACAGTTGGGGCAATGTTTCATGAAGCGTGCTCCTTTTTTACATAATTATACCATTTTATCCTATTTTTGTCAAGGGTTTTCTGGGGAAACGCAAATTGTTTCACGTGAAACAAAATTTATGCGAAGTTGTGCGCTTAGGTTTCGGGCGGCGTAATCGCCGCCCCTACAGGCTGATGTTGCCAGTGAAGTTGAGTCGTGCCGCAACATGTAGGGGCGGCAATTATGCCGCCCGAACCATAACCATCCCACAAAACCGACAAGCGAGCAAACACCGAAGTGCCTGCCCGCTCGCCGGATGATGTGGGGGTGTGAAAGAGAAAAGAAGAAAGCAAAATAATGTGTAGGGGCGAACTGCGTTCGCCCGGGCGCGCGGAAACCTAAACGGGCGAACACAGTTCGCCCCTACATGGCGCATCGTAAAATCTACACCCGCCGGGTCGCCACCAGGCGATCCTTGGGGATCATGACGGTGTAGATTAAGTAGTCGTCGTTCTCGCTTTTTTCGCTGTGTGCCTCAATGCCGCTGGAACGCATGGTGTCCACGGCGTGGTGAATCGTGTTGACGAACAGCCGCACGTCGCGCACCAGTCTCACGTGTGGGCGCGCTTTCGGCGGCACGTTGACCTCTTGCAGGGTGTTGGTGATGAAGGTTTCGGCTTCGTGCACGTTCATGTTGCGCTTGACGATGCGCTGCAACAGCTCGCGCTGCAAGGCGGGGTCGGTGACGCGCAGCAGGGCGCGGGCGTGACGCTCGGTGAGGTTGGCGGATTCGATGGCATCGCGCAGGTCTGCGGGGAGCTTGAGCAGGCGCAGCTTGTTGGAGATGGTGCTGCTGGCCATGCCGAGCTGTTTGGCGGCGCGCTCTTGCGAGAGATGATAGCAGGACATGAGGTTGTGGATGGCGGCGGCTTCCTCAAAAAAGCCGAGGTCTTGGCGCTGCAGGTTCTCGATGAGCGCAAGCACGGCGGAGCGTTCGTCGGTGACGTAGCTCATCAGGCAGGGGACGCGCTCAAGTCCGGCGAGCTTTGCGGCACGCAGACGGCGTTCGCCGGCGATGAGCTCGAAGCTCTCATTGGGCAGGCGGCGCACGATGAGCGGTTGAAGGATGCCGTGCTCACGGATGCTGTCTGCCAGACTTTGCAGCTCGATGGGGCAAAATTGGCGGCGCGGTTGGCTGGGGTTTGGCGAGAGTTCGCCCAGCGGCAGGTGCAGCACCATGCCGGGCTCTGGCTTTTTCTCTTTAAAGCGCATGCTGCCAACCTCCCCCTCTTGCTTTAGCAGTTTTAGACTTTCGGCTTGACGCTCAGTGCGGGCGGCGCGCCCACGTTCGTCTGAAAACGCCATTGCTTTAACAGTTTAATTAACCGCTAAAACCCTCCTTGCCAATTTATGGTAACATCATTATAGCACACTTTTTGCGGCTTNTCCAGCTTTTTCGGTCGCAAATTTCGACACTGCCTGTGGAGGGGCTTATAATCAGCATGTAGGGGTGGCTTGCAAGCCACCCGGGCGTTTTCTGGTGGGCGAAAGCGGGCAGCGCCCCCTCAGTCGCCGCGCCACAAGACATAAAAGCGCGAATTTTGTTCGCGGCGACAGCCCCCGCGCTTGCGGGGGAGCCGCTCGGGGTGGCGGGTTGATGCGGGTGGGCGAAAGAGAAACGGAACGCGCAGGGGCGCGTCCCTACAAGCAGGGCGTGGGTGGAGGTTTATGGTTCGGGCGGCAAAATTGCCGCCTCTACATGTTGTGTGTTAAGTAAGGTGGCAGTGGGGGCTACAACGGCTTGCGCTTGATGGCGGCGTT
>WQRM01000097.1 GCA_009786735.1 Oscillospiraceae bacterium
CGGCACAACGGTATTGATTTGACTAAAAACAATCCTCATAATACTATTATAACACACTTTATTGAAAAGTGCAAGGGGTTTGCCAGACACACAAAAAATTCACAAAAGCACTTGACAATCACCCGGCGTGCGTTGTATAATGGTTACACATTTAATGAAGGTTGGAGGTCTTTTCGTGAAAAAACATACCAAACGATTGCTTGCCCTCGCACTGGTCGCGCTGATGATGCTGCCGCTGACGATGACTGCCAGCGCAAACACCGCAGCGCCTCGCACACCGTTTTTCTCTGCGCGCATCAGCAACACGCGCAATTCCGGTCTGTATCGCCTCACGTTCCGCGGCGAAACCGGTGCCACCATCACGGACCACATGCTGGCTTATTTCGTCAGAGGCACCAGTTCGCGCCACGAAGCACGTTCGCGCCATTCCCTCGGCCGCAACCACACCCAGTTCACCGGCAGTTTCTCCGTGGACAGCAATGTTGCCACCGTTGCTTCTTTTTATGGTGACGGACGCCTGCTGCGCACGGTGGATATTCCTGCTTTTCAAATACCCGAAACCATCGGCAATACCTCAAACCCAAACGATATCATCTTCGTACCAACCGGATTTCGGGTGAACTTCTCCGTCAATGTCACGGGTGTGCGCCACTTGGAAATCCGCATACATGCCCCGAATGCTCCCGCAAGCGGACGCACCGACGCGCTGATTATGCTGGCCAATGCCACGCTGGGCACCGCGCCGTATGACGGCCGCATTGAAGGTCCAGAGCTTACATCTTCGCAGCACCTTTGGCACAATGTGCAGAGGAACTGGCGCTGGATTGTAGCGGGCGTAGTTGCGGTGGGTGCCGTGGCCGTTGTGGTTCTCGCTAATCTCTAGTATACGCAAAAAATCGACTCCCCTGCTGCAACGCAGGGGAGTTTTGATTATGCGGTTTTGCGCAGGCACTGCACGATTTCGCCAACGAACATGCAGTGGTAGTCGCCGTCGTAGTGCGTGGCGATGTGTGGGTCGATGAACCCCGCGGGGTCGAGATCTTGCGCGTGCAGCTTGCGGCAAACCAGCACGAGCTCGGCTTCGGCGGGGAAGACAGCCTCCCTTTCCACCTGTGTGGTGAGCCCTGCTTGCGCGATTTTTTCGCCGTCGCGTCCGCTGAGCTTGCCGCACAGCGTGAGGGTTTCCTTCGGCAGACCGAACGCCAGCGTGAAGTAGTCCTGCGCTTGCATCAGCTCATATGTATAGCGCTGCGGACGCACGAACACAAAGGCTACATCGTGCCGCCAGAGCTTGCCCACGCCGCCCCAGCTGATGGTCATGGTGTTCCAGTGGGCGGATGTGCCCGCCGACAGCAGCGCCCAGTCGTCAGCGATGAGCTTGATGGGGTGCGCGGTGTCGCGGATATCGATTGCTTGAAATGGCATATAAAAAGTCCTCCTTTGCCTGCATGCATATGCAAAACGAGCCCCGGCTATGCCGAAACTCGTTTCTCCGATAGATTGGCTGGTGCTTAATAGGGCACTACGCCGCTGCTGAACAGATCGCTGAACCAGTTAATCAGCGCGGGAATGCCGAGGAACAGGTCGCGAAGGCCTGTGCCAAGCAGAGCAAGTGCGCGCCCAAGAGCCACGAGTACTTCGAAAAATGCGAACATAATACGTATCTCCTTTTGTTTATTTAGCCACTTCAACGTGGGCTATAGGCATAGTTTACCATAGATTGCAGAGCTTGTCAAGGGGTTTTTTGAAAAAAGTTAGTTTTAACTAATTTTTTGTGAAAAAATCATGGACGACCCATCAGCCGCCCATGCATGTTATTTTTTTCTGCGAAGCGTAATCGTGCACAGCGAAGCGACCGAGCCCCACCGCAGGTGGCAGCGAAGCGGCCGAGCTCCACCGCAGGTGGTTATTTTTTTCTGCGGCTGAAGAAGCCACCGCCGCCTTTGCCTTCGTCCACGATGGGCGGCTGCTTGGGTTGCGCCGCTTTGGCAGTGGGCGGATAGCTCTGCTTGAGCTGCTCGAACACGGCTTTTTGCGCGCTGCCGACTTTCGGCACTTCCACCTGCAGGCGCACGAACAAGTCACCACGCCGCCCGCCGCCTTGCAACACGGGAATCCCCTTGCCGCGCAGAGTGAGGATCGTGCCGGGCTGTGTGCCAGCCGCGAGGGTGTATTCCGCGTCGTCGTCGAGGGTGGGGAGCTTCAGCGTGTCGCCCAGCGCGGCTTGCCAAAACTGCACGGTGACTTCGCACCACAGGTCAAAGCCTTCGCGCTCGAAGATTTCGTGCGGGCGCACCGCCACATGCACGAGCAAATCCCCTGCCGGACCACCGTTTTGCCCGCGATTGCCCTCGCCGCCCACACGCAGCGTTTGCCCGTTATCGATGCCCGCGGGCACATTGAAGTCCACCGATGTGCGTTTGCGCACACGACCACCGCCACGGCAAGTTTGGCAGGGCTGCTCAATCACTTTGCCCTTGCCTGCGCACTTGGCGCAGGTTTTGGCGGAGCTAATCATCCCAAAGGGCGTGGCTTGTTGCACACGCACTTGACCGGTGCCGCGGCATTCGTCGCAGGACTTGATGGTGCTGCCTTTGGTCGCGCCAGTGCCATTGCAATCGCCACAAACCTCAACACGGTTGAGCTCTTTGCTGCGTTTGCAGCCCTTGGCGGCCTCTTCAAAAGAGATGACGATGCGCTCCTCGAGGTCGGTGCCTTGGCGTGGCGCGTTGGGGTTTGCGGTGCGCCCGCCGCCGAATCCACCGCCGAAGAAGTTGCCAAACAGGTCGCCCAAGTCGATGTCTACCCCGCCACCGAATCCGCCGCCGCCAAAGCCACCGCCGAATGGTCCGCCTGCGCCCCCGCCCATGTTGGGGTCAACGCCTGCGTGGCCGAATTGGTCGTAGCGGGATTTTTTTTGCGGGTCACTGAGCACATCATAGGCCGCGTTAACCTCTTTCATGCGCTCTTCGGCTTGTTTGTCGCCGGGGTTGAGGTCGGGGTGATATTGCTTGGTCATGGCGCGGTAGCCTTTTTTGATTTCGTCTTCGCTTGCACCACGCCGCAGGCCAAGCACCTCGTAATAGTCACGTTTATCAGCCATGTGGGTCTCCATTACCCCCACCGCCCACTTCGTGGGCACCTCCCCCCAAGGGGGAGGCATCAGCTAGGCGGGTTGATTTTACTAAAGTATTTTAAGTCAAACAACATACAGCGTGCAAACAGCGCACTCGCTTTGTGCCTCCCCCTTGGGGGAGGTGGCGCGAACGCGCCGGTGGGGGTCACGCATCGGGAATATCATCATCCTCTGCGTCCACAAATTCCTCGCCGCCTTCGGCATCGCCTTGCGGGGCGGCTTGGGCGTAGAGCTTCTCGCTGATGGCGAAGAACTTTTGCTGCAGTTCTTCCATGCGGGATTTAATCAAGTTGGTGTCTGCGCCTTGCAGCGATTCACGCAGGCTCATCACCGCCGCTTCGATGTCGCTAACGTCGGTGTCCTCGAACTTGTCACGGTTTTCGCTGATCATCTTCTCGGTTTGATAGACGATTTGGTCGGCTTCGTTGCGCAGGTCAACTTCTTCGCGGCGCGCTTGATCTTCGGCGGCGAATTTCTCGGCATCCTCCACCGCTTTGGCGATGTCGTCTTTGCTCATGTTGGTGGAGCTGGTGATGGTGATGGACTGCTCTTTGCCCGTGCCGAGATCTTTGGCCGACACGTTGACGATGCCGTTGGCGTCGATGTCGAAGCTCACCTCGATTTGCGGCACACCACGGCGCGCGGGTGGGATGCCGTCCAGAATGAAGCGCCCGAGGGTCTTGTTGTCACGCGAGAACTGACGCTCACCTTGCAGCACGTGGATGTCTACTTGCGGCTGGTTGTCGCTTGCGGTGCTGAACACTTGGCTGCGCTTGGTGGGGATGGACGTGTTGCGCTCGATGACTTTGGTGCACACTTCGCCCATGGTTTCGATGCCCAGCGAAAGCGGGGTCACGTCCACCAGCAGCAAGCCTTTGTTGATGTCGCCGCCGAGCAGCCCGGCTTGCAGCGCAGCACCCAGCGCGACGCATTCATCGGGGTTCACGCCTTTGAAGGGCTCTTTGTCCATGAAGGCTTTCACGGCATCTTGCACGGCGGGGATGCGGCTTGAGCCACCCACCATAAGCACTTTGTTGATTTCGCCCACGCTGAACTTGCTGTCCGCGATGGCTCGGCGCACGGGCACCATGGTTTTCTCCACTAGGTCAGCGGTCAGCTCGTTGAACTTCGCACGGGTGAGGGTGAGCTCCAAGTGTTTGGGACCGGTGGCATCCGCGGTGATGAAGGGCAGGCTCACATTCGCTTGGGTGAGACCCGACAGCTCGATTTTCGCTTTTTCGGCGGCTTCTTTCAGGCGTTGCATGGCCATTTTGTCGCCACGCAGGTCGATGCCTTGGTCGCGCTTGAACTCCTCTGCCAGCCAGTCGATGACGCGTTGGTCGAAGTCATCGCCGCCTAAGGCGTTGTTGCCCGCAGTGGCTTTCACCTCTTGCATGCCGTCGGAAAGCTCGATGACCGACACGTCAAACGTGCCGCCGCCGAGGTCGTATACCATGATTTTTTGGTCTTCTTCTTTGTCCACGCCATAGCTCAGCGCAGCCGCCGTGGGCTCGTTGATGATGCGCTTGACCTCCAGCCCGGCGATTTGCCCGGCATCTTTGGTGGCTTGACGCTGTGCGTCGCTGAAGTAAGCCGGCACGGTGATGACCGCTTGGGTGACAGTTTCGCCGAGGTAGGCTTCGGCGTCGCTCTTGAGCTTTTGCAAAATCATCGCCGAAATTTCTTGCGGGTTGTAGCTTCTGTCGTCGATTTTCACCTTGAAGTTCGTGCCCATTTGGCGTTTGATGGACGCCACGGTACGGTCTGGGTTGGTGATGGCTTGGCGTTTTGCCACCGTACCCACCATGCGCTCGCCGGTTTTGCCGAACGCCACGACGCTCGGTGTGGTGCGTGCGCCCTCGGCGTTTGCGATGACCACTGCCTCGCCGCCTTCGATAACTGCCACGCAGCTGTTGGTTGTGCCCAAGTCAATGCCTATGATTTTTGCCATGTGATTTATCCTCCTGATGTGTGTAAATGTGTGTTATGATTTGGTTTCTCTGGATTTATGTCGGTGCGGCGAGTGATACTCGCCGCCTATAACGTGTGTTCGGTGGGGTGCGCGTGGTACGCGCACGTGCCCGCGAGGGAGCCGCTCGGGGTGGCGGCTTGATTAAGCTTTCAAATGTTGTCAAACGGACGGCCTCCTCGTTTACGAGGGGGCTGTCATCGCGAACATGTCTTGCCGTTTCATCAACTTTGGCGCGATGACTGGGGGAGCGCGGCTTGCAGGCGGTGGGGGTCTAGTTCGCAACCCCCACCATCGCCTCGCGGATGACCTTATCCCTCATGCGATAGCCCTTGGAGTGCACTGCCATGATCGTGTTCGCGCCGAAGTTTTCGTCCTCCACATGCATCACGGCGTTGTGGCAGTTGGGGTCAAATTCCTCGCCCGGCTCGCCGAACGCCGCGACCTCGTTGGACGCAAACATGGCAATGAATTGGTCGAAAATCATCTGCACGCCCTGCTTGTAGTCGTCCAAGCTGCCATCGGCGCAGGCGGCACGCTCAAAGTTGTCCATCAGCGGCAGCAGCTGCTTGAATACGTCTGCGCGGGCGTTTTGCCAAGCCAGCTCGGTGTCACGCGCGGTGCGTTTTTTGTAGTTGTCGAACTCCGCGGCAAGGCGCAACAGCTGGTCTCTGGTCGATTTCAGCTCCTCCACCACGGGGTCGAGCAGCACGTCTTCCTCCTGCTCGATTTCTTGCTCTACGTTGTCGTTCACTCGTCTAGTCCTCCTGTTAACATGTCACCCAGCAGTGCGGCGATAAACTGCAAGCCGGGGATGATTTTTGCATAGTCCATGCGCTGTGTGCCCACCACGCCCAGCACACCGCCCATGTCGCCACCGATGGCATAGGGCGAAACCAACATGGTCGTGCCCGGCTGCAGCGGACCTTCGCCGCCCAGCAGCACCGTGACCTGTGCGGGCAACAACTGCGCCGCATGTTGGGTAATCTGCTGCACATTGAGCTGTGGCGGCAGGNGATGCTGCCCCACCACAACCTCACGGGTTGCGGCTTCGTCGGCGAGCTCTGCGGCGCAAATGAGCAGCGGTGCAAC
>WQRM01000098.1 GCA_009786735.1 Oscillospiraceae bacterium
GCTGCAGGAGATTCTGCACACCCTGCGCGACCGCGACACCGTGCTGGTGAAGGCCAGCCGCGCCGCCAAATTTGAGGAAATCTCACAGGCGATTCAGAACAGGTGATTTCGATGAGACTGGAACAGGACACAGCGAAGCGGCGAAGCCCCACCGAGGTGGTGTAGGGGCGGCAATCTGCCGCCCGTGACGCTCTCTCTTGCACGCGTCAGCATGTAGGGACAACCTGTGGTCGTCCGAAAAACACCAACCCAACCACCCAAACCAGAACATGTCTAAACAACCTTATCTTCCGGGCGGATTACCATCCGCCACCACATCACACCGGGGGTGATTTTATGCAAGTGTTAGAGAAAACGCAAGAAGAACAACACACCACACAGCCGGACGAGCTGCTGACGAATCTGCCGCTGCCCGAGGCACTGGCGCAGTTCGCGCAGCAAGAAGGTCTGTTGCGCCGAGCCTGCTTTGCCGTGGTGGGTGATCTGAACTTAACGGGCAAATACGGCCAAGGTGCGCTGCTGTTTATGCAAAACGGCTTGTGGGCTTATGATGACGTTGCACGCAGCGAGCCGCAATATTTTGCATACACCGACCTGCACGACGTAAAGGTGCGGCGGATGTATGGCAATGCGCTGTTTCAAGCGCGGGACGAAACGGGCAAGCGGCTGAACATCCTTAGGTTCACTTACGCCGCTGCCGAGGCCGCCGAGGCCGGTGCGCAGTTTGTGGAAAGCTGCGTGGCGGACGGTTTTTCGCCGGCGCTGATTGACGCGGTGCAGGCAGGCTTTGACCGCCGCCGCGCGTTTTGCATGCGCTGCGGTCGCCAGCTGCGCAAACCCGATGCGCCGTGCCTGAACTGCGAAAACAAAGCGCAGACCTTCGGCAAATTCGGCAAGTACATACTGGAGCAAAAAGGGCTGCTGATTTTCTGCCTGGTGCTTTCGGTGATCACCACGGCAATGGCGCTTGTGCCGCCGCTGGTGACCGGGCACATGATTGACGTGGTGCTGTACTATGGTCAGCTGGACATGCTGTTGTGGATGGTGGTGTTGCTGCTGGGCGTGCATCTGGTGCAGTTTAGCGTCGGTGCGGTGCGCAGCTACTTTTTGCGCCGCGCAGGCAGCCGCATGGTGGTGGAACTGCGCAAGGATATCTACGCCAAAACGCAGTTTTTGCCCATGCGATTTTTCGACAAAACCTCAACCGGGTCCGTCATCAACCGCATTCATGGCGACACCAGCGTGCTGCAGCAGTTCATCCTGCGCATCACCCAAGAGGCCGTGGTGCAGCTGTTTTTGATGATTGGGCTGATGGTGATTATGTTTTCGCTCAACTGGCGGCTTGCCGCGGTGAGCCTGCTGCCGGTGCCCTTGGTGGTCATTGGCGGGCGCATCTTTGGCAAAAAGATTGCCCCGCGCTATCGCAGGCTGTGGCGGCGCGGCAGTGCCATTTTCGCGTTGCTGGCAGACACCGTGCCCGGCGTGCGTGTGATCAAAGCCTTCACCAACGAAGACCGCGCCATTGACAAGTTCGCGCGCTACAACGAAGAGTGGTACAAAGAAGACATGATTGCCGGCAAAATCGCCAGCATCTTCCCCAACGTGATGACCTTTTTGGTCACCTGTGGGTCGCTGGTGATTTGGCTGATCGGCGGGCGCTGGGTGATTGACGGCGCGGGCGCAGAAGGTGCGCTTTCGATTGGCATGCTGGTGGTGTTCATCACCTATGCCGGGCAGTTCTACAACCCAGTGAACTTCTTCGCAAACCTCAACGACGGCTATCAAAATGCACTGGCTTCGGTGGAGAAAATCCTCGACATCCTTGAAGCCGAGCCGGAAAGCGACTTCGGCAAAGGCGACCCCATGCCCGAACGCTTGCAGGGGCGCATTGCGTTTCGCAACGTGAATTTCTCGTTCGACCGCTCGAAGAAAACGTTGAGCAACGTCAACCTCGTCATTGAGCCGGGCGACATCGTGGGCATTGTGGGCACCACCGGCAGCGGCAAAAGCACGCTGATTAACCTCATCATGCGCTACTATGACGACTACGAGGGCGAGATTCTCATCGATGGTCGCGACCTTAAGGAAGTGGACATGGCGTTTTATCGCTCGCAGATTGGCTATGTGCAGCAAGAGCCGCTGATGTTCCGCGCAAGCATCTTCAACAACATCGCCTACGGTGCGGGCGACGTGCACCCCGAAAGCGTGTTGTATGCCGCTGAAGTTGCCAACGCCCACGGCTTTATCGCGCAGCTGCCCGATGCCTACGACACCCTGCTGGGCGAGCGCGGCACCGGGCTTTCCGGCGGCGAAAAGCAGCGCATTAGCATCGCCCGCGCGGTGCTGAAGAACCCCGGCATTCTCATCTTTGACGAAGCCACTGCCGCCGTAGACAGCGAAACCGAGCATCTCATTCAAGATGCGATTGAGCGGCTGATTCGCGGGCGCACCACGCTGATGATTGCCCACCGGCTGTCTACGCTGCGCAAGGCGAACAAGATTATCGTGGTGGACAAAGGCGAGATCATCGAGTTTGGCAGTCCCGCCGAGCTGCTTGCGCTGCAGGGTAAGTACTACAAGCTTGTGCAGATTCAGTCCATGGCGGAAGAGGCCGAGAAACAGCGTGCGGAGGAGAATTTTTAGGGGGATTACACTCCCCCCTGTCGCTTCGCGACATCCCCCCTCGCCCGAGGGGGGTCTTGACAAAGAGGATACAGAGGTGAAGCATGTCGCTTGAGTACAATCAAAAACTGATTCCGCGAGCACAAGAGTTGCGTCGCAATATGACACCGCAGGAAAAGCGGCTCTGGTACGGTTTTTTGCAACGTTATCCTGTGCGGTTTCAGCGTCAGAAAACGATAAATCAATACATTGCGGATTTCTATTGCGCAAAGGCAGGGCTCGTGATAGAAATTGATGGTGCGCAACATTTCGAGAAGCCTGTGGCGGAGTATGACCAGATTAGAACAAACACTTTGGAGAGCATGGGGCTGACGGTGATTCGTTTCACCAACCAAGAGGTGGATGTTGCACTTGCGGCGGTGTGCGAAAAGATTGATGAAGTTGCGCAGAAAAACCTTGATTTTCGTCAGAACCCCCCTCAGACGAGGGGGGAAAGCACGCGTCAGCGTGCAGGGGGGAGAGAATAACCATGGCAATTCGCTACATCGACGGGCCCGAAGCCCGCATCACCGACCACGACGGTCTGCTTGTTGACGTGGAGTTCCACCACGGCGACACCTTCACCGCGCTCGAGCCGCGGCGGCTGTTCCCCACCACGGGGCTGGAGAAATACATCACCTTGCTCGACGACGACGGCAAAGAAGTCGCCATTGTGCGCGACATCAACAACCTGCTGCCCGAGTCACGCCAGGTGCTGCAGCGCAGCCTGCAGGAATACTATATGATACCCAAGGTTAAGCGACTGGTGAAGATGACCGACAAGTTCAAAATTTGGATGTGGACGGCCGAAACCGACCGCGGCACCTATACCTTTGAGATTCGCGACCACAACAACACCGTCAAGCCCTTGTATGACGGCCGCGTGCTGATCAAAGACGCCAACGACAACCGCTATGAAATCCCGGACATCAAGCTGCTGGACAAACGAAGCCAGCGGATGATTTTGCCGAATCTATAAGGAGAAACACAGATGAAACTCATTATCGCAATTGTCAACAACGATGACAGCGCCGTGGTGGCCTCGGCACTGACCCTGGAGAAATTCAGCGTGACCAAGCTTTCCACCAGCGGCGGATTTTTGATGGTGGGCAACACCACGCTGCTCATCGGCGCGGAGGAAAATGACGTGCCGCGTGTGAAAGAAATCATCAACGAAAACTCGCGCAAACGTGACCACACCGCGCTGACGGTGAGCTCGTTTGGGCGCGGCACAAACAAGGATGAACTGCCCGAAGATGCCACCGTGCAGGTGGGCGGCGCGATTGTGTTTGTGTTGAGCGTGGACAGCATGGATAAGTACTAGGGCTAAATGAGAAATAATAATGCATAATGCAGAAATGGCGGCGCGTGTAGGGGTGAACTGTGTTCGCCCGCGAAATTTCATCGACCTTCGGGCGAACACCGTTCGCCCCTACATGCTGACGCGAGCAAGAGAAATAGTCACGGGCGGCAGATTGCCGCCCCTACACGCGGGGGCGTGGGTTGACACACACGCCATAAAAAAGACATGGCTGTTTTTTAGACTTGGGTGGGTGGTGTTTTCGGACGACCATAGGTCGTCCCTACGAGCATGCGACCCGAGGTCGTGGGGGGGTTCGCTACGTGCGGCAAGGGCCTTTGGCCCAACGGCTCGTAGGGGCGAGCTTTGCTCGTCCGAAATGCCGAATATCAATACAAAATCAAAAAGAGTCAAAGACATACACAAGGAGAAACCCATATGCATACCAACAATTTGCAGTTGCGCTACGCCAACGAAGTGCACAACTATGACGTGTATCCCAAGGTGGTGCAGGCGGGCAAAACCAGCGCCATCACCATTGCGCCGCGTGGACACCACGCCGCGTTCACGCACGAGAGCTACCGCTTGAGCATTCATCCGTGGGATGAGGGCTCGCGTTGGCAATACCCGGACTACGACAACGACTTCATGTTTGAGGCGACGCCCGATGCGGATGGCTGCATTCGGTTTTCGTTCGAGTTCTTCGGCTGCCAGCAGTTTTACATTCGCTTGGCGGACGACAAAAACCGGCTGCAGCTGAGCGTGTTTTGCGTGGAAGATGATCTGGTGGGGCGCTATCCGTTGCGCGGCGACCTGCACCTGCACACGAACTACAGCGATGGGCGGCAAGCGCCAGCAATCGTGGCGGCGAACTACCGCAAAACCGGCTATGACTTCCTCGCCATCACCGACCACCACCGCTATGCGCCGTCGCTCGAAGCGATTGAAGTGTACAAAGACGTGCCCATTGAGCTGTGCTTGGTGCCCGGCGAAGAAGTGCATCCGCCGCAGGACGAAACGCACAAAAGCGACCTGCACATCATCCACTTTGGCGGCGCGTATAGCATCAACGACATGATGGAAGATGCAGACGAGCACTATGCCCGCGTGGAAGCGTACATGGACGAAATTGAGATTCCGGCGTGCTTTGTGGGCTCGGAGCGCTACTACTTTGCCAGCTGCCACTGGGCGTTCAGCGAGATTCGCCGAGCGGGCGGGCTGGGCGTGTTCTGCCACCCATACTGGATTTCGGACGTGCTGCAGATTCCGCCGAGGCTGACGAACAAGCTGATGGAGCATCTGCCGTTTGATGCCTTTGAGGTGCTGGGCGGCGAGAGCTATGAGGAGCAAAACAACTTCCAAACCGTGCAGTATTATGAGCACCGCGCCCAGGGGCTGCGCTATGGCATTGTGGGCAGCACGGACAGCCACAACAGCATCAACAGCCGCGACTCGCACGTGTGCCACACGCTTGTGTTTGCGCCGCAAAACGAACGTGAGTCGATCATCAATGCCATTCGCGAGTGCTACAGCGTGGCGGTGGATACCCAAGACGAAATGCCGCGCATTGTGGGCGATTTGCGGCTGGTGCGCTATGGCTGCTTTTTGCTCAAAGAGTTCTTCCCGCCGCACGACGAACTGTGCTTCGAGGAGGGACGCGCGATGCATGACTACGCATGCGGCGTGCCCGGCGCGAAGGAAACACTGGAGTTCATCAGCGGGCGCATGCAGGCGCAACGAGAGAAGTATTTTGGGTGGTGAATGAGATTTTTGTAGGCTTGGGTGACAGTGTTTTTGGGGCTTCGGGCGGCAAGATTGCCGTGCCTACATGCTGACGCGGGCGAATGCGCGAGCCGCGTCGCTCCGCGAGCCTTCCTCAGCCACGCGCGGCGCGTGCCAGCTCCTTCTAAAAGAAGGAGCCAAGGATTAGACGGATAACGACAGCGGAACTTTCGGCGGGATGTAGGGGCGAACTGTGTTCGCCCGAAGCATAAAAATATGTGTGTTGTTTGAACCCCGGGCGGCAAGATTGCCGCCCCTACAGGTTGCGGCACGCAGCAAGTTGCAGGAA
>WQRM01000099.1 GCA_009786735.1 Oscillospiraceae bacterium
GTTCGGCTGGCGCACCCGCCACGAGCGCAGCGCGAACGAGCTGCTCGACTGGATGCAACGCCGCACCCGCGCGCTGGACGCCTACTTCACGGGCAACACCATCTGCAACACCCGCTGGGAAAACACCGCGCTCAACCGCATCTTGTTCTACGTTGGCTTTGGTTGGATTTGGATGAGATTCCCCACGTTTGAGCTAAGCTGGGGCACGGTGTGGCGTGCGTTGTTCTAACACGCCGCGCGCTTGCGGCAACCAAAAAGGAGGTTATTTCTTATGATGAAACGTGTGTTGGCGGTCGCGCTTGTGTTGGTGCTGGGCATCGGCTTGCTGGCAATTGGCGCGAGTGCTGCCGAAACATCCTTCGCTTTTACGCTCGCTTGCCCGTATTTCCCCATATTCGTGGATGTTCCGGCTGGGGTGTTGCCCGAAGGCACGGCCATGGAGGTTTGGGAACTTTCAGTTTCCCGTGAGCCCGAGGAACAGCATTTGCCACACGGGTGGTTGACGGTTGTCTTTTTCTATCAAGGCGAGCAGGTGCAACCAAATGGCAAATTGACGTTCCGCTTGCTGTTTCCAGCATCTTCCCCTGTGTGGGTATGGACTAGCGACGTTACAGCGTATGGACCGCTGTACGCAGAAGATGGCTTCGTTGTGTTTGAGAGTTATCATACAACGTTCACGACGATGAACCGATCGCCATCATGTCCGGTTCCTCCGCCGCCTGTTTATCCATCGTGGCTGCAGCGCAACTGGGTGAGCGTGCTGGGCGTGGTCGGCATCGCTGTGCTTTCAGTGGTGAATGTCGTTGCCGTCTTCTTTATGGCACGGACGTTGTTTGCTGTGTAACCCGCATATATGAGAAAACCGCCCCTCTTCGGAGGGGCTTTTTTGCTGCCCGCCAAACAATTTTCCATCTTTTTTGCGCTTTGGCTTGCGCGATGAAAAAAAATATGGTACAATAGAGAGGAAATTGCGCGCCAAGCGCGACATACTAGTAGCAGGAGGAAAATGCATCGTGGAGCAACGCACTGCAGAGGAAGCTTACGCCGCATATTGCGCGGGCGACCAAAGCGCTTTTGACCAAATTATGCATGAGTTCCGGCAGGGGCTTATCTTTTTCTTGCGCAGCTATGTCAAGTCGTATGAAACGGCGGAAGATTTAGCTGAGGATACTTTCGTGGAACTCATCATTCACCAGGGCAGGTTTCGCGGGCAAAGCTCGCTGAAAACGTTCATCTACTCCGTGGCGCGCCACAAGGCCATTGACCACATCCGCCGCGAACAACGCCGCCCCACCGTTTCGCTAGACGAAATCACCCACTGGCAGGGCGACGAAGACACGCCGGAGGAACACTATCTTGCGCAGGAGCGCGGGCAGGTGATTGCCAAGGCCATCGCCACGCTGTCGCCGGACTACCAAGAGGTGCTGCGACTGCTTTACCTAGAACGATTGAGCTACGACGACATTTCGCGCATCATGCGCAAAAGCCACAAGCAAATTGACAACTTGGCCTATCGCGCACGCAACACGCTGCGCACGGCCCTCGGAAAGGAGGCAGAATATCTTGAAGAATCATGATGATTTTATGCAGGCAGTTTATGCCAAAGCAGACGTAAAGCGCAAGCAGATTAAACGGCGCAACACGATGATTCGCAACGCAAGCGTGAGCTTTGTGTGCACGTTTGTGATAGCACTTGCCATCGTGCCCATCAGTCGCATGTTTATCAACCGGCCGACAGAACCCGTCGTGCCCGCGACCTTTGCAGGTGGAGATCTGGACTGGGGCTACAGAATGGGCGGCATTGAGCCGATTTTGCAAGATGGCGACTTGTTCGTGCCCCAAGCACAACCCGCACGCATGATGGTGGTGGAAAATAACCAGCTTGCCCTGCATTGCATGGAAGAAAACCCCGAAGTGGTGGACGTGCTGGCAGCGAACTATATGCCGCAAAATGGCGAGGTGACGATTGACTCCGTGGAAGCCTTGCTGGAATTTTTGGCGGGTTTGCCCGCAAATGTGCACCTGCTGCAGCAACTGATTGCGGACTATGACGACGAATTTTTCCGCGAAAACGTGCTGACGGTGATGACCATTGCTGCGGACGAGTTGACAAATCAGCTCGTGCAAACTGCTGGAGGTCCTGAAAGTTACTACTTCACTGACTACAACGATGAACCGGCTGCTGTGACTACGACCACAAGAGCCACACGTCTAGACAGCCCTGCGCTGTTGCTGTTGCTGTTGCCCACGAGCATTAGCATTGCAGAATAATGGATGATATCACAACCCCCGCTGAGCGATTTGCTTGGCGGGGTTGACTTTTTTTGCGGGCTGTATTATAATGATAGGTATCATGACGAGCGAGGAGGACAAGCCGTGAAGAAGAAACCCGCACATCGCCGCCCCGAGCTGCTGCTGGGCGCAGCGGTGCTTTGCGTGGCCGCCGGAGTGATGTTCTTCATTGCCGTGCGCGGCGGCGTGCAACCCGAGCAACCGCAACCCACTACCCAGCATTTGCAGCAGGTTGACGGAGAAACGCCCTTCGCGATGCCGCAAGTGCCAACGCAGCCGGAGCATCCGCCAACCCCTGCGCAACCAGAGCAAACCAATGGAGGGCGCGTGATTATCGGATACACCGGTGTGACGGTGTATCACATTCCGCCGCCGCCGTTGCCGCCCGCACCACAGACGCAACCTCCGCCGGCTACCCAGCCGCCAGCGCAACAATCGTCCATGGTCAACCTCAACACGGCGGACAGCGCGCGGCTGCAAACCGTGCCGGGGATTGGCCCTGCTCGTGCGCAGGCGATACTCGACTGGCGGGCGCAGAACGGTGCGTTCACGCGGCCCGAGCAGCTGCTGGAGATCCACGGCATTGGCACGACCACGCTGATGAACATGCTGCCGTTTCTTTACATATAGGAGGTTCACATGCGTAAAATAATTGCGCTGGCGTTGATGTTAGTGATTCTCGCGGGCTGTGCAAGTGTGGCAGAGCCTGTGGGGGCGGATGAATATCTGCCCGAAATTGAAGTTACCACCACGACGGAATCGCCCACGACAACCGCTGAGCCCACGACTGCGCCGCCCACACTTGAGCGCCCCGATGTGCCGCAGGTGTTTTGGGGTGTTTCGCTCGGCAATAATCCCAGCCCTGCCAGCTATTTTGCGTTGGCGGACATCAATGGTGATGGTGTGGTGGAACTGATTATGGCGTGTTGTTGTCAACAACTGGTCGGATTATTCACGCAACACGATGGCGAAGCAGTTCGTCTAGCTGTCGGCGGCGGTGGGCGTTTTGGCTTGTATATTGCAGCAGACGGCGCGGTTTTTATGTCGAACTCTATCGTTGATGGGCAAAGTAGTTTGCTGTTATCATCTTATTATTTTGAGCCGAATGCCGTTGAGTTAACATCCATATCCGTTTCCAGCCTCAGTCGCACGACTCCCCTTCGGCATTGGACTGCGCAAAGTTGGGACATGCTAAGTGAAACACGAGAAATCACCCAAGAAGAACACGACAGGATTGTCCGCAGCTATGCCGCAAAACCTCATGCAATTCAACTTCATCTCCATCGAAAGGACAACCTCATGAAACTCGACTACCACCTGCATACGATTTTCTCCGACGACAGCCGCGAACCCATGGAGAGCATGTGCGCCCGCGCGGTGCAGCTCGGCGTGGGCGAAGTGTGCTTCACCGAGCACCTGGACTTCGACGCGCTTTCGCTGGGCTACTACGATGCCGACGCCTACTTCGCTGAGCTGTATCGCCTGCGTGAGTTGTATGACGGCAAGCTGACCATCCGTGCGGGGCTTGAGATCAGCGAGCCGCACGACCACATGGCCGAGCTGGAAGAAGCCCACCGCCGCCCCTATGATTTCATCATGGGTGCGCTGCACTATTGGATGGGCGGGCTGTTTCCGTCCGTCATGCGCGACCGCGGCATGGATTTGCAGCGCTGCTGCGCGCACTACTGGCGCGAAATGCGCAAGATGGTCGCCGTGCAGGGTTATGACTGCGTGGCGCACTTTGACTTTCCCATCCGTTTTTTTGGCGACATCGTTTGGCAGCCTGACGAGATTGATGACATCTTCACCACGGCGCTGCAAAACGGCTTGCTGTTTGAGATTAACACGTCGTCGCTGCGCAGCGGCGTGGCAGAACCCATGCCCGGTCGTGCGCTGCTGGAGCGCTACAAGGCCTGCGGCGGCACACACGTGACCGTTGGCAGCGATGCCCACGACGCGGGGAATCTCTACGTTGGCGTGGACGTTGCCCGTGAACTTGCCGACAGCGTGGGCTTGCAGATTGCGCGGTTTGAGAATAGAGTAATGGTGTAGCGAAACCATTTAAGGTTGTTCGTATTACAGACCCCCAGTCGCCGCGCCACATGACATAAAGATTAAACACGCTAACGCGTGCAGGGGGTGGGGTGCGGAGCACAAAAAAAACATATCCCACAGGGAGAGTAACATGGAAATCGTTCTGCTTCGCCATGCCCAGCCGGATTACGGCGCCGTGGATGACAAGCCGGGCTTCAATCACCTTGCGCCGCTAAGCGCAGTCGGTGTTGAGCAAGCGCATGCCGTTGCACAGCACGAGTGCCTCGCCGACGCAGAGCTGGTTGTTTCGTCGCCATACACCAGGGCGTTGCAGACTGCCGCCATCGTTGCCGCGAATCTCGCGCTGCCCTTGACCGTTGATGTCGGCTTTCACGAGCGGCTTGCCGACGTGCAAAATGTGCTGAACACAGCGGATGAGCGAGACAAATCGTTTGAAGAGTACGACCTGTGCCGGGGCATCCACACAAGCGGCGGCGCACACCATTGGGAGAGCACGGCGCAGCAAATTGCTCGGCTCAAGCGCAGCCTTGGGCGATACACGGCGCACGAGAAAATCATCGTTGTCACGCACGGCGAAGTGATTCGTCGCTTTGCCGCGGTGCGGCTGCCGTTTTGCGGCACAGTGCAAGTGCGATATGACGAGAGCTTTCGCTTTCTGGCGTGGTCGTAACGCATAGCCAAGCCTGGCTCCTGCATATCTAAAAGGCAGGGGGTATGTGCATGATTATTCGGCTAACAAAGGCCACTCGGTTTTTGATTATCTGCGCGCTGCTGTTGGTGACGGCGCTCATCGGCATTGGCACACGTAGTGTCACCGTCAGCGCGCCGTATACGTCAAGGTCACAGGCGATGCCGGTGATCGTCTACCGCGCGGTGGACGGCGAATCGCCTGCTGCTGTGCCGTTGCGCCAGCTGGAGGACGACTTGGACTTCCTGCTGCACGCGGGCTACAGCGCGTTGGGCGAGCCTGAGCTCGTGGCTGCGCTGCGGCGGCAGGCTACGCTGCCCGGGCATGCGGTGCTGCTGCTGTTTGACAACACTTGCGAGCGATTCGCCCGCGATGTGCTGCCGCTGCTGGAAGAACGCGAGCTGGCGTGGATTCCTGTGGAGAAGTCGGGTGTGCTCACGCGCGAGTTGCGTGCGGCGGGGCACTCGGTTGCGCGATATGAGCGCACGCCAACGCTGACGCTGGAGGAGCAGTTGGGGAATTGACCCCCACCGGCGCATCCGCGCCACCTCCCACTGGGGTCCCCGCGAAACCTGTTTCGTGGGGTGGTTCACCAAGGGGGAGGCACAAAGGCTCTGCGTTGATTGGCATCCCGCATGCTTGCGACCTGCAAAGCATCTTAATAAAACCAGCCCGCTCAGTTGATGCCTCCCCCTTGGGGGAGGTGGCGCGGATGCGCCGGTGGGGGTAAGAAAGGACAAGCCCATGAAAAAACTCATCGCGCTCATCTTCGTCTTGCTGTT
>WQRM01000100.1 GCA_009786735.1 Oscillospiraceae bacterium
CAAACTCGTTTAACGTCGCAGTGATCAGATAGGAGTCCCCATGAAATATTTCGAGAAAATCCCCGGCGAGCGGTTGTTTCTGTCGCCGCGCAACCCCGACGATGCCGAAACCTATACCAAGTGGCTCAACGACCCTGCGGTAACAGTGTCGCTTGGTGGTTATGCGCAAATCCACAGTTTAGATGCTGCGCGCAAGCACCTGGAAGACGATGCCACGCGCTGCAACGCGCACTGGTATTCCATCGTGCTGCGCGAGGGCGAGCGCCTTGTCGGCAACATCAACCTCGGCAGAATCAACCAGATTTCTCGCAACGCAGAACTGGGTGTGTTCATCGGCGAGCAAGCCGACCGCGGCTGCGGCTATGGCGCGGAGGCCGTGCGTCTGATGCTGGGCTACGGCTTCAACACGCTCAATCTGCACAACATTCAACTGCAAGTGCTGGCAGACAACGCACAAGCCATTGCGTGCTACGAGAAGGTTGGCTTTCGTGAGTATGGACGTCGCCGCGAGGCGGAGTTCCGCGAGGGTGGGTATGTTGACATGGTGCACATGGATATTCTCGCAAGCGAGTTCACGCCGTAAAACGCCGGATAGCGCAGGGCGTGTCTTTAAATGGTCAACGTGGCTATCGTCAGCATGTAGGGGCGGATGCAAATCCGCCCGAAGTCTTAACGATACCATGTCTTGTAGCCCAGCGGGTGCGCCGCCCGAAACCTTAATGTTGCCATCTTTTTGTAGTTCGGGTGGCGCGCCCGCCACCCCTACAGGTTGCGGTTCTCTTCAAATTTGTCCAATTTGCGCATTTGAAGCCCCCCCCCCGTAGGGGACGCGCCCCTGCGCGTTCCGCTGGTTTTCATCAAAACGCCGGACAGCGCAGGGGCGCTGTCCCTACAGGTCGTGCTATGCCAACCCAATCGTTATACATCCACATCCCATTCTGCGCACGCAAATGCCCATATTGTGATTTCTACTCCCTGTGCGACATGCAGTTGCAGGGAGCGTTTGTTGCGCGGTGCATCGAATTGCTGCCCACGCAATCATTCAAAACCGCATACATCGGCGGCGGCACACCCAGCGTGCTGCAGCCAGACTTGCTCGCCACGCTGCTGCATGCCATCAACTGCAGCGGCGAGTTCACCATTGAGTGCAACGCCGCAAGCGTGACCCGCGAGTTCGCGCAGGTAATCACCGAGGGCGGGGTCAATCGCGTGAGCATGGGTTTGCAGTCGATCGTGCCAGATGAGCGGCAGGCGCTTGGTCGCACGCGCGAGTTCTCGCTGCCCGAGCTGGGCATCGATAACTTCAGCCTAGATGTCATGCTGGGCATCCCCGGGCAAACGCAGGCGAGCCTGCAACGCACACTGGAGTTCTGCGCGCACGCGGGGGCAAAGCATGTGAGCGCCTATCTGCTCAAGCTTGAGCCGGGCACGCCGTTCCACGATAAGCCACCGGAATTGCCGGATGATGACCAGCAAGCCGAGCTATATCTCTTCGCCTGCGACTGGCTGGCGCGGCACGGCTATGCGCAGTATGAAATCTCGAACTTTGCGCTGCCGGGCTATGAGAGCCAGCACAACCTCAACACCTGGCGCTGCGGGGAATACCACGCCGTTGGCCCCGGCGCGCATGGCTTTACGCATGGGCGGCGCTGGCATTATCCCCGCGACTTGCAGGCGTTTATGCGCGGGAATCTGCCACTTGACGATGGGGCAGGTGGCGACGCAGACGAACGCGCCATGCTTGCGCTTCGCTTGACCGAGGGCATCGCCAAGCCCACGGCGGACATGCGCGCGCGGGCGAAATCTTTGGGTGATTTGGTCATCTGCGACGAACATGGTCTGCGGCTAACGCGCGCGGGCATGCTGCTGAGCAACGCCGTAATTGCGCGGCTGTTGGGGTGACACCCCCACCGCTCCCTTTCGGGAGCACCTCCCCCAAGGGGGAGGCATCAGCTAAGCGGCTCGCAAGAAATATGCTGGTTTGCACCGAACATCAGCGAAATGCAATGTAGCGCAGTCGGTTTGTGCCTCCCCCTTGGGGGAGGTGCCCGAAGGGCGGTGGGGGTGGCGCGCCAAAGTCATAATCCCCGCCGCCCCCGCATAGCATAACCTGAACATCTAACATCTAATGTCTAGTGTCTGATGTCTAGAATAGGGGGCAGGCTATGCAAATTTATGTGGTACAACCGAACGATTCCATTCGCAGCATTGCGCAGGCGCACAACGTTTCGGCGCAGTCGATCATCGAGGCCAACGGGCTGCGCGAACCTTACATCCACCAGCTCGTGATTGGGCAGGCGCTGATTTTGCCCACCCTGCCGCCGACCTACACCGTTGTTGCCGGCGACAGCATGAGCGGCATCGCGCAGCGCTTTGGCGTGAGCTTGCTGGCGCTGCTGCGCGCCAACCCCACCATCACCAACCCAAACCTCATCGTGCCGGGGCAGGTGATCAACCTGCCGCAACAGCGCTTTGGTGACATCGTCGTCAACGGCTACGCGCGCCCCAACGCCCGCGAAGAAGCTCTTGATGAAGCCCTCCCGCGCATGAGCATGCTTTGCGTGTTCTCTGCCTATGCCACGGCGGAAGGCGGGCTGATTCCCATGCGCAACGATGATCGTGTGCTCAACCGCACCAAAGACGCAGGCGTGCGACCGTTCATGTGCATCACCAACCTCGACCCGGGCGGCGGATTCAACACCCAAACCGCACGCGCGCTGCTGAACAATCCCGCGGCACGCACGCGCCTGTTGGATGCCTGCGTGCGCGTGATGCGCGAGAAGGGCTACACCGGCTTGGATGTGGACTTTGAGAACGTTGCACGCGACACCCGCGATGGGCTCAACGCGTTTTTGCGCGAGGCTCGTGTGGTGATGCATGCCAACGGCTGGCTGCTTTCCAGCGCCATTGAGTCGATGGTGATGGATAACCAGCCGGGGCTGATTTTTGAGGGCTTTGACTACGCCGAGCAAGGCCGCCACAACGACTATGTGACGCTGATGACCTACGACTGGGGTCACCTCACCGGCCCGCCGATGGCGGTGTCGCCCATCAACGAGGTGCGCCGCGTGATCGAGTTCGCCGTGACCAGAATACCGCGAGAGAAAATCCTCATGGGCATCCCCGCCTACGGCTACATCTGGGATATCCCCTGGCAGCGCGGCACGCAAGCGGCGGTGCTGCAAGCGCAAGGCGGACCGATTATCGCCGCACGCAACGGCGCGAATATTTCGTATAACGAGCTGTGGCAAACGCCGTGGTTCAGATTCATGCAGGGCACGCAGGAGCGCGAGGCGTGGTTTGAAGATGCCCGCAGCTTGCTGGCGAAGTTCGAGCTGGTGCGTGAGTTCGGGCTGGGCGGCGTGAGCTACTGGACGGTGAACCATCCGTTCATGCAAAACTGGACGATGATTGACCAGCTGTGGAATGTGGAAGAGGTGTAGGGATGTNCCCCCACCGCTCCCTCGCGGGAGCACCTCCCCCAAGGGGGAGGCACAAACCGACTGCGCCACATCGCATTGCGCTGTTATTCAGCCGCGCCGGTGGGGTTTCACAAATTTCACAAAACACTTGACAACCAGCACCTGCCGTGTTATAATAGCCGTACACATGTGAATTTTAGAGAAGGAGGCGCACATCATGATTAACACACGCATTCGCCAAGCCGAACCCATGCGCCGTCTCGGATAACTTCGTTGCATCTTTGTGGATGTTTGCGGGTGGCCGTTGCGGCTGCCCGCTTATTTTTTGCCCGAAGGAGGGGACAAGCCATGTGGAAAATTTTCGCGCTGGTGCTGGCGTTGGTGTTGCTTGCGGGTTGCGCGAGCGTGGCAGAGCCTGCCGTGGCGGATGTGACTCCGACCGAGGCGGAAGAAACCACAACGGAAGTGACCACGACGACGGCGATAGCAATCGAGCCGCGAGAATGGTACGGCGTGCCGCAAGCGTTTTGGCCTGTGCTGGATGCGTTTTATCTAGCGCACGACCCTCGCCCATACGTTAGATATCGTGCAGGTTTTGCCGTGGTGGACATCAATAATGACGGTGTACTGGAGCTAGTGCTACTGCGCCACACAGAAGTTCCACCGGAAATAGGGCAGTCAGATTATATGCTAAGCGCAATATACACAGTGCACCACCACGAAGCCATTCGCCTTAATTCCTGGCCGCTTTCTAATGGGGTAGTGCTCACAGCAGATGGCATCATCTACAGCTATGCAACTGGTAGTCGAGGTGAGATGTTTAGGAGTTCCTACAACCTGGCACCAAACGCCACTCTGTTAACACATCTATCTCTTGTGCGTCAAAATGAATATGACGGTTTAGCGTTTTGGTCGTATATTGACCCACCCAACCCCATGCAATTCAACTTCATCCCGATTGAACAATAAAGGAGAACTATGTTAGATAACCAAACGATACAAACCGAGCGCGCTGTGCTCGTGGCGGTGGACACCGGCAGCCACGATGTGGATGAGTCCCTCGCCGAACTGGCGGAACTCGCGCGCACCGCCGATGCCGAGGTGGTTGCGGCGCTCACACAAAGCCGCCCGAAGCCCGAAAACAGCACCTACATTGGTGCAGGCAAGCTGGACGAACTGATTGAGCTGTGCCATGCGCACGATATCACGCTGGTGATTGTGGACGACGAGCTTTCGCCCGCACAACAACGCACGCTTGAGAAAAAGCTCAACCCGGACGAACACGCCACAGACATCGCTATCCATGTAATCGACCGCACGATGCTCATTCTGGACATTTTTGCCGCGCGCGCACAAAGCCGCGAGGGCAAGCTGCAGGTTGAACTCGCACAGCTGAAGTATACGTTGCCGCGGATCACCGGGCAGTGGCAGGGGCTGTCGCGCCAAGGCGGCGGCGGTGGCGGCGGCGCGGGCGGTGCACGACGCGGTCGCGGTGAAACGAAGTTCGAGACCGACCGCCGACACGTGAAGTCGCGCATTCGCAAGCTGGAACTGGAACTGCGCGAGCTGGAACAACAACGCGAGTTGCTGCGCGAACGTCGCCGAAAAAACCGCGCGGAGGCCGTGGCCATTGTGGGCTACACGAACGTGGGCAAGTCTACGCTGATGAACACGCTGACGCAAGCCGGTGTGCTCGCCGAGGACAAGCTGTTTGCTACGCTTGACCCCACCGCGCGCGCGCTGACGCTGCCGGATGGCCGCAATGTGATGCTGGTGGATACCGTGGGGCTGGTGCGGCGGCTGCCTCACCACCTGGTGGAGGCGTTTCATTCGACGCTTGAGGAAGCGCTCAATGCCACGCTGATCTTAAACGTGTGCGATATTTCGAGCGAAGACTGCGACGAGCAGCTGCGTGTGACGGATGATATTCTGCGTCAACTTGGCTGCGACGAAGCGGGGATTCCTGTGTTGCGGGTGCTGAATAAATCAGATTTAGCCGAGCCAGACCAAGACATGCCCGGGCTGCGGATTTCCGCGAAAACCGGGCAGGGACTCGACGAGTTGCTGCTGGCGATTGCCGCTGCGCTGCCGCAAAATCGCAAGGCGGTGACGCTGCTGCTGCCGTACCGTTTGTCGCACTGGAGCGCCAAATTGCGCGAGCACGGCCGCGTGGATGTGGAAGAGTTCCGCGAGGATGGGGTGTATATCGAAGGCGTTGCGCCCACGGAAATGCTCGCGGAGCTGGGGGAGTTTGTGGTGTGATGCTTAATGCTTAATTCGTAATGCGTAATTGGGACGAAGACCACCCCGCCGTTGCGACGGCACCCCTCCACGGAGGGGAATTGGGGGCTTGAGGAGATAACGACAGCGTTTTTTGTGGTTC
>WQRM01000101.1 GCA_009786735.1 Oscillospiraceae bacterium
AAAAAAACACTTGCTTTTTTTGCGCAAATGCGGTAAAATAGAGATATAACAAATAAGGAGAATAGTGTTTTATGGTATCAGC
This sequence comes from Oscillospiraceae bacterium, assembly GCA_009786735.1. Classification (GTDB taxonomy): domain Bacteria; phylum Bacillota; class Clostridia; order Oscillospirales; family Acutalibacteraceae; genus WRMQ01. The sequence goes on from WQRM01000101.1 coordinate 83, forward strand.
AGGCGATTTTCGCAATGGCGTGACGTTCGAGATGGACGGCAAGGTGTATCAAATTATCGACTTTCAACATGTGAAACCCGGCAAAGGTGCGGCGTTTGTGCGCACGAAGATCCGCAACGTGATTGACGGCGGCGTGACGGAGCGCACGTTTAATCCCACGGAAAAATTCCCGGCGGCGCAAGTTGAGCGTTACGAAATGGCGTATTCGTATAACGATGGCGGGCTGTATTATTTCATGGATGGCCGCACGTTTGAGATGATTCCCGTGGACGAAGATAAACTGCCCGACGGCTTTAAGTTTGTGAAAGAAGACTTTGTGTGCAAGGTGCTGAGCTACAAGGGCAGCGTGTTTGGCGTGGAGCCGCCGACGACTGTGACGCTGAAGGTGACGCAGACCGACCCCGGCTTCAAAGGCGACACCGCCACGAATGTGACCAAGCCCGCGACGCTTGAGACCGGCGCAGAGGTGAAAGTGCCGCTGTTTATCGACGAGGGCGAGCTGATTATCGTAGACACCCGCACGGGCGAATATTCGTCGCGCGCATAAGGAGGATTTGGCGTGGAAATGCAAGAATTGATTGCGTTGGTAAAACAACTAAACGACCGTGTGACCGAGCTGGAAGAAGAGCTTGGCGTGATGGCAGAGCAGATGGACGCGTTGCAAGACGGCATGGAAGAACTGGCCGAAGACATCTTTGGCGACGACGAAGATGATATTTACGATGTGGAATGCCCCGAGTGCCAAGAGGCGATTGCGGTGGATGCGGGGATTCTTGAAGAGGGCTTTGTGAATTGCCCCGGCTGTGATGCGACCATTGAGTTCCAGTTTGGCTGCGACTGCGAAGACTGCGCCTGATTTTCTGTTCTTTTTTTGCAAAAAAAGAACCAAAAAAACCTAGCCGCTTCGCGGGGGATTTTTATGGGGCGAGGATAGACTGCAGCGAAGCGACTGAGCTCCACCGCAGGTGGTTTTTGCAAAAAAACCCAAAAAAACCTAGCCGCTTTGCGGGGGATTTTTATGGGGCGAGGATAGACTGCAGCGAAGCGACTGAGCCCCACCGCAGGTGGTTTTTGCAAAAAAGAACAGGGAGAAGCTATGGCGAGATATCAAAAAAAGCAAAAAACGATACTCGGCGGTTCGGGCAGCGGGGCAAGGGGTTTGCTGCGCTGGACGGACTGGCCGACGCTTTTGCTTTGCTTGGCGTGCTCGGTGTTTGGCGTGATCATGGTGCACAGCGCAACGCATCGCAGCGCTGAACTGGTTGGCCGCACGTTTAGCACCGAAGCGGTGACGATGACGCTGGCGGTGGTTGCGGGGCTGCTGATTGCTGTGGTGATGAGCTTCATCGATTACGAAATTTTGCTGCGCTACTGGTGGATTATCGCCATCGCTTGTGTGCTGCTGATGCTGATGCTGCTCACGCCGCTGGGCTGGGCGCCGCCGGATCGCCCCGATGCCACGCGCTGGATACGCGTTGCGGAAGGGCTGACGTTTCAGCCGTCGGAGCTGTTGCGGCTTGGGTTTATCATCTCGTTCACGTGGCACATCCACCGCGTGCGCGACAACATCAACAAAATCAGCAACATCGCGCTGCTGGGCGCACATGCGCTGGTGCCGTTTGGGCTGGTGGTGATCACCGGCGACCTCGGCAGTGCGCTGGTGCTGCTGTTTGTGATTGTTGGCATGCTGTTTTTGGCGGGCGTGAAGCTGCGCTGGTTCGCGGCGATACTCGCGTTGGCGGCAGCGGCTGCACCACTGATTTGGTTCCAGTTTATCAGCACATTCCAGCGCAACCGCATTTTGGCGCTTTACTTTCCTGATTCGCTGCCGGATGGAACGGTTGAGTGGGTGATGTATCAGCAAAATCAGTCGATGATTGCCATCGGCAGCGGGCAACTGACGGGGCGGGGGCTGTTCAACCGCGTTACATTTGTGCCGCTGCAAGAGCACGACATGATTTTTTCGCTCATCGGCGAAGAACTGGGCTTCATCGGCGCGTTGCTGGCGGTTGCGCTGCTGGCGGCGGTGATTATCCGCCTGGTGCTGGTGAGCTCGCGCACACGCAACCTGCGCGCACGGCTGCTGTGCTCCGGCGTGGCGTTCATGATTGGCGCGCAGGCCATTATCAATATCGGCGTGGCGCTGCGGCTGCTGCCGGTGACGGGCATCACGCTGCCGTTTTTCAGTGCCGGCGGCTCAGCAAATCTCACGATTTACCTGCTTATCGGACTGGTGCTTGCCGTTTTCCGCTACCAAAATGAACACGAGGACACCTCGGCGTACTTCGACTATTTGTATAACTAGTTGGAACATGCAAAACCCACCCTCTGCGTGGCAGGGGGCGGGTTTCCTATACCTATCAATTACAGCACTTTGGCAAGATATTGCCCGGTGAAACTCTCGGGGCAGGCGGCGATTTGCTCGGGCGTGCCGGTTGCGAGGATTTCGCCGCCAGCGTCGCCGCCGTCGGGACCGAGGTCGATGACGTGGTCGGCGCAGCGGATGACGTCGAGGTTGTGCTCGATGACGAGCACGGTGTTGCCGGTGTCCACGAGCTGCTGCAGGACGTCGAGCAGGCGGTGAACGTCGGCGGCGTGCAGACCGGTGGTGGGTTCGTCGAGGATATAAATGGTGCGACCGGTGGAGCGTTTTTGCAGCTCTGCCGCCAGTTTAACGCGCTGCGCTTCGCCGCCCGAAAGCGTGGTGGCGGACTGACCGATCTTCACGTAGCCGAGCCCGACGGTGAAGAGCATGTGCATTTTTCGGTGGATTTTGGGGATATTCTCGAAAAAATGCATGCCTTCTTCGATGGTCATGTGCAGGATGTCGGCGATGGACTTGCCTTTGTAGAGCACCTGGAGGGTTTCGTGGTTGTAGCGCGCGCCCTTGCAGACCTCGCAAGGGACGTAGATGTCGGCCAAAAAGTGCATCTCGATTTTCACGATGCCGTCGCCCTGGCAGGCCTCGCAGCGCCCACCCTTGACGTTGAAGGAAAAGCGGTTGGCTTTGTAGCCGCGCTGGCGGGCGTCGGCGGTGGCGGCGAAGAGCTCGCGGATGTCGGTGTACACGCCGGTGTAGGTGGCGGGGTTCGAGCGCGGGGTGCGGCCGATGGGGCTTTGGTCGATGGAGATGACCTTGTCCAGGTGCTCGATGCCGCGGATTTCGTTGCATTGCCCGGGGAAAGTTTGCGCGCGGTTGAGCTTGCGGGCGAGGGTTTTGTGCACGATTTCGTTAATCAGCGAGCTTTTGCCGCTGCCCGACACGCCCGTGACCGCCACCAGCAGCCCCAGTGGGATGTCCACGTTGATGTTCTTGAGGTTGTTCTCCCGCGCGCCGAGCACTTGCAGCAGTTTGCCGTTTGGTTGGCGGCGCAGGGCAGGGGTCTCGATGCGCCGTTTGCCGCTGAGATATTGCCCGGTGATGGAGGTTTCGCAGGCGATGATGTCGTCCACCGAGCCTTGGCAAACCAGCTGCCCGCCGTGGATGCCCGCGCCGGGCCCGATGTCCACCACGTGGTCGGCGGCGCGCATGGTGTCTTCGTCGTGCTCGACCACGATGAGCGTGTTGCCGAGGTCGCGCAGGCTTTTGAGCGTGGCGATGAGCTTGTCGTTGTCGCGCTGGTGCAGGCCGATGGAGGGCTCGTCGAGGATGTACAGCACGCCCATGAGCGAGCTGCCGATTTGCGTGGCGAGGCGGATGCGCTGCGATTCACCGCCCGAAAGCGTGCCCGACGCGCGCGACAGGTTGAGGTAGCCCAGCCCCACGGAGCGCAGGAAGTTGAGCCGCGCCTTGATCTCCTTGAGGATTTGCTCGGCGATGAGCATGTTGCGCGCGCTCAACTGCAAGGTTTCAAAGAAATCCACGCACTTGTGCACCGAAAATTCGGTGACATGCATGATGTTTTGCCCGCCCACGGTGACGCACAGCACCTCGGGTTTCAGCCGCTGACCCTTGCAGGCAGGGCAGGGCTGCAGCCGCATGAACTGCTCCAAGGTGGCGCGTGCGGCATCGCTGGTGGGCGCGTGGTAGCGGCGCAGGATGTTGTTTGCCACGCCCTCAAATGCGGCCATGTAGGTGCCGCCGCCGTAGCTGCCGGAACGCTGCAGCGGGATTTTTTTGCCGCGTGTGCCCCACAGCAGCATGTCAAGCGCTTGCTCGCTGAGGTCACACAGCGGGGTATCGAGCGAAAAATTCGCGTAGGCCGCCAAGCCCTCGAAATACATGCGGGCGATGGTGTCGTTGTCGCTTTGCCGCCAGCCGTAGGCATGGCATGCGCCGCCGTTGAGCGACAGCGAATGGTCGGGGAAAATCAGCGCGGGGTCGGGCACAAGCTTCGCGCCGAGACCGTCGCAGGTTTTGCACGCGCCGAAGGGATTATTGAACGAAAACATGCGCGGCGTGAGCTTCTCTAGGTTAAAGTCATGCTCGGGGCAGGCGTAGTTTTGCGAAAACAGCAGCTCCTCGCCGTCGATGACATCCACGAGCAGCAAGCCGTCGCTTAGCCGTGTGGCGGTCTCCACGGAATCCGCAAGCCGCCGCCTTAAATCCGGCTTCATGACGAGCCTGTCCACGATGATTTCGATGTTGTGCTTCTTGTTTTTGTCAATGGCGATGGGCTCGGCGAGTTCGTAGACGATGCCGTCCACGCGCGCGCGCACGTAGCCGCTTTTTTTCGCTTGCTCAAGCTCCTTGGTGTACTCGCCTTTGCGACCGCGCACAATGGGCGCGAGCAGCTGGAACTTGGTGCCCTCGGGCAGCTGCATGAGGCGCTCGACGATGTCATCCACGGTTTGGCGAGCGATTTCGCGCCCACAATGCGGGCAATGCGGCAGCCCCACGCGCGCGAAGAGCAGGCGCAGGTAGTCATAAATTTCGGTGACCGTGCCGACGGTAGAGCGCGGGTTTTTCGACGTGGTTTTTTGGTCGATGGAGATGGCAGGGGACAGCCCTTCGATGCTTTCGACGTTGGGTTTTTCCATCTGCCCAAGGAACATGCGGGCGTAGGACGACAGCGATTCGACGTAGCGGCGCTGGCCTTCGGCGTAGATGGTGTCGAACGCAAGCGAGGTTTTGCCGCTGCCCGACACGCCCGTGAATACCACGAATTTATCACGCGGGATGGTGAGGCTTAGATTTTTTAAATTGTGCTCGCGGGCGCCGGTGACGGTCAAGTTTTTTAGCATAAATTCTCCCGCGCAAAGCGCGACTAAAGTTTTTTGCGCAACTTTTTTTCAAAAAAGTTGCAAAAAATCAGGCTTTCAGCTTCTCGATTTCGTCGCGCAGGAACGCCGCGTGCTCGAACTCCAGCAGGCGTGCGGCGGCCTTCATCTCCACGGTGAGCTGGCGGATGCGGGCATCTTTTTCGGCGCGCGAAAGCTTCTCGGCACGGGCTTTGGTCACGCTGCCCTTGCTTGAGATTTCCAGCACGTCGCGCACGTCTTTGCGCACGCTGGTGGGCACGATGCCCTGTTTTTCATTATAAGCCATCTGGATTTCGCGCCGCCGCTCGGTCTCGGCGATGGCGCGTTCCATCGAGCCCGTGACGTGGTCGGCGTACATGATCACCTGCCCTTGCGCGTTGCGTGCGGCGCGACCGATGGTCTGCACGAGCGAGGTTTGGCTGCGCAAAAAGCCCTCTTTGTCGGCATCGAGGATGGCCACGAGCGACACCTCGGGCAGGTCAAGCCCCTCACGCAGCAGGTTGATGCCGATGAG
>WQRM01000102.1 GCA_009786735.1 Oscillospiraceae bacterium
GGTTGTGGCTTCTTCGCCATCGCACCACGACAGCAACTGATACACCTGCTTGCCGCCGCTGCACGAGCCAAACGCAATCGGCTGCGACATCGGGATACCCAGCGCAGCAACTTTTTGCATCATGTCAAATTCGAGCTTTTTCTTGTCGTGCTCGTTGGCATCAGCCAAGCGCAACAACAGCCGCTGCCCATCAGTCGTTTCGATGAAAAACTTTTTGTCGCTCGACCAACCCTTGGTGATTGGCTCAACGTTCGCGAAATTCGCATAGTCCGGTATATCTTGCATAGCGTTCCCCTACTCGATATTCTGCACCTGCTCGCGGATTTTCTCCACGCAGCTTTTCATGTCCNCCACGCGGCGGGTCACGTCTACATCGCCGATTTTCGAGCCGATGGTGTTGCACTCGCGGTTGATTTCCTGCACCAGGAAGTCCAGCTTGCGGCCAATGGCCTCGCTGCCGGCGAGCATGCCGCGCAGTTGGTCGATGTGGCTGCGCAGGCGCACGGTTTCTTCGTCCACCGCCGTTTTTTCGGCGAAGATGGCCGCTTCGGTCAGCAGGCGTTGTTCTTCGATCGTTGTTGTTTCAAGCAGCGCTTGCATCTTGGTGCGCAGTTTTTCCATGTACTGCGCGGTGAGTTCGGGTGCGCGCGCTTCGACGAACGCCACATGTCCGAGTATCTCGTCCGCACGGGTCAAGATGTCATCCCGCAGGCGCTGGCCTTCCACCTCGCGCATGGCGATGAACTTCGCGAGGGTCTCCCCTGCTGTGCACGCAACCGCCGCCCAGATTTCCTCTTCGTCCACGGCTTTTTTCTGCACGTTGAACAAATCCGGCACGCGCAGCAGCGCGCTGAGGGCAATGTCGTTGGGAATGTCAGACAATTCGTCAAATGCGTTGCGATAGCTTTGCCAAAGCGCGTGATTAAACTCCACTTCCACGTGGTTTTCGCCCAGGAACTCCACGCCGACGTAGCACTCCACTTTGCCGCGGGAAACCTGTGCGCCCACCAAGCGCTTGAGGCGTTCTTCCAAAAAGCCGCAGCTGCGCGGCACCCGCACCGAAAACTCAAAGTAGCGGCTGTTCACGCTTTTCATCTCGCAGGTGATGCGGAATTGTTCGGTGGTGTGTTCTGTGCGGCCAAAGCCGGTCATGCTGCGCACCATGGCAAAGCCCTCCCCCTCTAAATATATCTCCCTCCATTATACCACAAAAAAAGGGGCTTGTCAACGCCCGCCCAGCAGCGGACGAGCGTTTCACGATTTTCTATCTGACTAAACTGCAAAAAAGGCTTGCAATTGTTGCATGCACATGGTATACTTATCTCACACAAGCTCCGCGCGGAGCGCACTAAAGTTTTTTGTGCTACTTTTTTTCAAAAAAGTAGCGAGAAAGGAAACACCATGAAAATCTGTTTTGTTGGTGCGGGCAGCACCGTGTTTGCGCGCAATGTGCTGGGCGACTGCATGATGACCGAGTCCCTGCGTGATGCCGAGATGGCGCTGTATGACATCGACGGTGGTCGTCTGGAGGATTCGTACACCATTCTTAGCGCGATGAACAACACCGTGAATGAGGGCCGTGCCAAGCTCACGAAGTTCCTGGGCGTGGAAAACCGCAAAGATGCCCTGCGCAACGCGGACTTCGTCATCACCGCTATCCAAGTGGGGTTGTATGACCCCTGCACCATCATCGACTTTGAAGTGCCCAAGAAGTATGGTCTGCGCCAAACCATCGCGGACACACTGGGCATCGGCGGCATTTTTCGCGCGTTGCGCAGCATTCCTGTGTTCGCCGATGTTGCGCGCGACATGGAAGAAGTTGCCCCGCGTGCACGCATGCTCAACTATGTGAACCCCATGGCCATGATCACCGGCTTCATGCAGCGCTACACCAATGTGCCGACGGTTGGGCTGTGCCACAGCGTGCAGTCGTGCTCCAAAGTGCTGTTGAGCATGCTGGGCATGGGCGACAAAGTGGAGGGACACCGCGACCTGATTGCGGGCATCAACCACATGGGCTGGCTGCTGAAAATCGAGGACAAAGACGGCAACGACCTGTATCCCGCGATTCGTGAGAAGTCCAAAGAGAGCATGGAAAGCGGCTTGATCTATGATCTGGTGCGCTATGAGTACATCCAAAAGCTCGGCTACTACTGCACCGAAAGCAGCGAGCACAACGCCGAGTATAACCCCTTCTTCATCAAAAGCAAATACCCTGAGCTCATCGAGCGCTACGGCATTCCGCTGGATGAATACCCGAGCCGCTGCGTGAGCCAAATCGCCAAGTGGAACGCCGAGAAAGATGAAGTTCTCGCCAGCGCCCAGCGCGGTCACCACCGCAGCGATGAATACGGCGCGGCCATCATGAACGCCGTGGTGACCAACGTGCCCACGAAAATCGGCGGTAACGTGCTCAACACCGGTGGGCTGATTGAAAACCTGCCGCACGACGCCTGCGTGGAAGTCCCCTGCTTGGTGGACGGCAACTTCGTCAACCCCTGCCGCGTGGGTCGCCTGCCTGTGCAACTGGCCGCGATGAACCTCACCAACATCAACGTGCAGATGTGCACCATTGAAGCTGCGGTGACGCTGAAGAAAGAGCACATCTACCACGCCGCGATGATGGATCCCCACACCGCCAGCGAACTGAGCATTGACGACATCATCGCCATGTGTGATGACCTCATCGAAGCGCACGGCTGCATCGACAACGGCGGGTATTTGCCGAAGTATAAGTAAGTAAATTTCCTGCAAACCATGATAGAATACAGCGAAGCGAAGAAAACCCCCCTGCTGATTTGCAGGGGGTGACTTTGTTATTCGCTGTCGTATTCTTTGTGCGCTTCACGTGCTCGCGTCACGTTGGGACCGGTGGTTGCTTTGACGCTTGCGCGAGTGGCAAATTCAAACGCAGAGTCGCTATTTGCCTCGCCCAGTCGCTTGCGCTCGGCCAAGTCTGCGTTGATTTGCGCCATGCGCACGGGCGTGAGCTTGAAGCAGAACGTGAACACGAGGAACGCAATCAACAGCACAATGGGCGAAAAGCCGAACATCCACAGCTTGAAGCCGTTGGCTTGGAAGGCGCTCACCTGCGCGGGCACGCCGAACGCACCGCCAAACCGCAGCGCCCACTGCGTGCTGATGCCCACGGCGTTGCTGAGCAGCCCGGCCAACTTGCTCAACGTGGTGAGTGTGCTGAACAAAATGCCCTCGTTGCGCTGGCCGGTTTTCCACTCGCCGTAATCCACGGTGTCTGCCAAGGTCACGTTTTGCATCACGCCCATCACGCCGTAGCCGATGTGACCGAAAATCATGCTGAGCAAAAACGGAACGAACACGCCCGGCAAGAACTGACTGAACAGGAACATCCCCGCGCAGCCCAGCACCGGCAGCAAAAAGGCGATGCGATAAAACCGTGTGCGGCCAATATGCTTGACGGCAAGCGGGAACGCAAACATGCCGATGCCGCTTGCCAAACCCATGGCGAGGTTGAACACGCCGAACTCATTGTGGGTGTATTGCGACACATGGCGGAAAAAGAAAATGCTTGCGCTGTTGGTCATGTTTTGCCCAAGATTGAACAAAATCATCACCACAACAATGGCGAGGGTCTGCTTGTTGCCCCACAGAATTTCCACCGCAGCCACAAATGCTTTGAGCGGTCGGGTGCGCTGGCGAACTTCGCCTTCAACACGCAGCGCCGGGTTTGGCTCGCGCACGGTGAACGCGCCATAAAGCGAGGTGATCACATACACGATGCTTGCAGCAATGGCGAAATAACGAAAACCCAAGAACATGTGCGGACCCGAAGCCTCACCGAACGAGCCGCCGCCCAGCAGGCTCACTAGGTTCATGTTGAACGCCGTGGCAATGCCGAACACACCGCTGAACACGCGCGGAATGGTGGACACAATGTCGCGCTTTTCGCCATGCGGCGCAAGGGCGGGAATCATCGTCCAGTAGGCCACGTCCACCAAGGTGTAGGTCAAGTCCCACAGCAGCCACATGACGGCGACATAAGCGACGGTGGTGGCAACGGCGGGGTTTGCGGCCATGCCGGCGGGCACGCCAAACAGCAGCACGGTGGCAATGGCGTTGAGCACGGTGCCTGTTGCCCACCATGGGCGAAACTTGCCCCAGCGGCTTCGTGTGTTGTCGATAATCGCACCCATGATTAGGTCGCTGAGTCCATCAAATGCCTGCCCAAAGATCATCAGCGGGGCAACGTGTTGGTGGTGCATGCCGATGATGGTGGTGGTGAAGTACTGCAGCCTGCCGGTGAAACCGTTGGCAACCGAACGCCCGGTGGTGCCGATGCCGTAGTTGACGTTGTTCTTTGTGAGCCAGCGCGCCTTTTCGGGCTCTTCGTGGGTCACGGGAGCATCATGTAATTCAGTCATGCTTTACCTCCTACGGAACATGCAGCCGCATGTGACGAAACAAACGTTGAGTTCAATGCCGTTGCGCGCTTGGTCTGCTTGCGCAATCCACAAATTGCCCGCGTCATCCACATAAAAGCCTGTGCCTGCCTCGCGCAAGTCATCCAGAGAGTCTGCGCGCGCTAAGTTTCCATCAATGCCAGCAACGTTAACCGGATTAAGATTAAACACGCGGAAAAGGATGTCGCGCTCGGTGGGCTCCATGGTGATGTGCAAGTGGTTGCGCGTCATGGTGTAGTTGATCATGCTGCCGCGTCGGTCGTCTTCAAACAAACCAAAGCGGTTGCTGCCCTGCGTGGGATAGATATAAATGGTGGTGTAGTTGCAGAACACCGGCGCTGCGCCCACAGGCACTTCAAGCAGGTTAAGGCGCGGAATAATTGCGCCTTCGCGGATGAACACAGGGCTGACATCGTAGCTGAAGTGCAGCCGATGCCTGCTGCCGCCGCGGAACACTTGTGTTTCGTCATACAAGAAAATCCAGTTGCTGCCACGCGGGAAAATGATGCTGCGGTAGTGCCCGCTATAGTCGCCTGCTTCCACGATGGGCGCCACGAAAATTTCGTCGCCCAGCATGAATTGATAGCGACCGAAGGCGGGGCGCACGGTGGGCTGGCGGCGTTCATAGCTGAACATCACTTGGCTGGCGATGTAGGGTTGCAGGTTTGTGTGCATGATTGCAAGGTCGCGGTAAATCCCCACGATGTCAATGCCATGCTCCGCCAACAGCTGCGGATAGAAGTCGTTAAACCGGAACGGGCGGTGCTCGGTGTATACACGCAACTCTGTGTTGCCGTCGGGCGTGAGAAACTCACGCGGAACTTCGCGCAGCGTACTTTCCATTTCCATCAACGTGCTGAACGCGCCCAGCTGTGCCCAGCGGATGAACACATCCCAGGGGTTGTCGTATGGTCCGCCGCGAAAACCGCCGATGTCAGAACCAACGTTGACATAGTTGAACATGGATGAAGCGAAAATATTGTTGAGCGCTGCACGCATGCCGCGCCAGTCGTTGTCTTGGTCACCCGCCCAGGCGAGGAAATTGCCGCTGCGCGGGGCAAAGGTGAACGGCAAGCCCACGCGGAAGAAATAATCGTCAACCGCGCGCACTTTGGCCACTGCGCCAAAGTTGTCGCGGGAATAATCAATCCAGTGGCGGTAGGCGGCGCGTCGATATGACCGCCAGCCAATCAGCCGCCCGCGATAGTTGCGCGCAGGCAACAACGTGGCAACGTATGGGTCGGTGCCGT
>WQRM01000103.1 GCA_009786735.1 Oscillospiraceae bacterium
GATGTCGCTTCGCTGTGTCCGATCACAACCCCATAAAAAATCCCCCCGCGAAGCGGCCTAAAGTTTTTTGCGCTACTTTTTTTCAAAAAAGCAGCAAGATCTTTTAAAGCAGCTCGAACATCCTGCCGGCGGTTTCTTTTGTGGCGTGTTCGCACAGGCTGGTCACCCGCACGCGCGTCTCGTTTGCGCCTGTGATGGTGATTTCATCGCCCACCTTCACGTCATAGCTTGCCCGTGCCGCGCGACCGTTAACCAGCACACGCTTGGCGTCGCACAGCTCGTTTGCCACGGTGCGGCGCTTCACCAGCCGTGACACTTTCAGGTATTTATCCAGCCTCATCTTCGCCCACCATCTCCAAATCCGTGCATTTTTCTGCGTCATCCGTGGGACGAAACTCCCCCCGCAGGTTGCAGAAAAACGCCCCCTCCAGCAGGTCATATTCCCCGTGCGCGCAGTTTTCGCATTCCCGGTTAATCACCAGGTCAAACACTAATCCCATGCGATTCCTCCATATAAATACACCCGGCAGCAACGCCGCCGGGCAAATTTGTCCATCTTTTGTGTTGATTAGTCGCCGCCAAAAATTCCGCGAATGATGTTGATCACCGGAATCGCAATCGCGGCAGCCAGCACAATGCCGGCAACGAAGGAGGTGACGGTGGCGAGCACGTCAACTGCGCCAACGTCGGTTAGCCACGCGGAAAGGTTGCCCAAGTTAATGCCAATGAAATTCAGCGGCCAAGCCAAGATTGCGACAACCCAGCACCAAATTGTGCCGCCTTCTCGCACGGTCAGCGCCGGTACGTAGATAATCCACAGCATTCTGTCCCATTCATCGTTGTCATTGTCGTCGTCAAGGGGCACAATGTCGGCTTCGGCATACGCTTCAACCGCCGCCGGGGCATAGGCATAGTCAATCGCTTCTGCGCTGGCCACCATGGCAAACGAGAACGCCATCAGCACGCTCAGCAACAAAGCCAAACTTTTCTTAAACATAGGAAATCCCTCCATTTTTCATGATTGCTTCTTACTGCGCTTGTATTATAGCACAAGCACGCAAAAAAATCAAGCCTTTTTCGCCCAATAACAGCAATTCCCTAAAAAGTTTACATTTTAGCCCACCAGCGCACGAACACGCAACACACCGGGAATCTCTGCCAGCGCAGCGGCATCAACGGCAGCCGCAGTGTCCGCCACGGTGTAGGCAATCTCGCCACGCACGTTGCTGGTGAGCTGCTGCACGCCGCCAATCGCCGCAAGCACAGCATCTTTCGCTTCGGCCGTGTGCACCACGCACACGCGATGGCTAAACTTGGCAGCCACGGTGGTGGCTGGCAGGTTCACGCTGTTTTTCACCGCGCCGGTTTCCAGATACGCCGTGATTTGCTGTGCCGCCATGATGGCGCAGTTGTCCTCGCTTTCGGGGGTGCTTGCGCCCAAGTGGGGGATCGCCGTCACGCCCGGCACGCCAATGACTTCATCCGTCGGGAAGTCCGTCACATACGCCGCCACTTTGCCGCTTTGCAGCGCCGCAATCAAGTCGGTATCATTCACCAGCGCCGCGCGCGCAAAGTTCAGCAGACGCAGCCCGTCTTTCGCCTTCGCGAATGCTTCCGCGTTCAACGCGCCCTTCGTCTGCGCCGTCAGCGGCACATTGAGGCTGATGTAATCACTCTGCGCCAGCACATCGTCCCAAGTGGGCACCAGCTGCACTGAAGCATCCAAACTAGCCTTCACTTCCTCGCTGATGTAGGGGTCGCAGCCGATCACGCGCATGCCCAGCGCCGCCGCCGCGTTGGCAGTCAAGCTACCAATCGCGCCCAAGCCAATCAAGCCGAGCGTCTTGCCCGCGATTTCCGGTCCGCCGAACGCGCCCTTGCCTTTTTCCACCAGCGCGCCCACTTCGTCGCCCTTGCCTTTGAGCCCCTGGCACCAGCTCAGCGCGTCATACACTTTGCGCGAGCTCAAAAACAGCCCTGCGATCACCAGCTCCTTCACGGCGTTGGCGTTTGCGCCCGGCGTGTTGAACACACACACACCGGCTTGCGTGCAAGCATCAATGGGGATGTTGTTCGTGCCTGCGCCTGCGCGGGCGATGGCTACGGTGGCAGCATCCAGCGGCATGTCGTGCATGCTTGCGCTGCGCACCATCACGGCGTCAGGTGCTGCGATGTCATCGCCACAGGTGTAGCCCGCCGGGAACTGCGCCAGCCCACAGGCCGCGATTTTGTTGAGGGTAAAAATTTTCATGATAAATTCCTTTCATACCCCCACCGGCGCATTCGCGCCACCTCCCGCCGGGGTCCCCGCGAAACCTGTTTCGTGGGGTGGTTCACCAAGGGGGAGGCATTAACCGGGCGGGTGCATTTTTGATTGAGATATTTTCAAACTGACAAAATTGCGCAATAAAATCAGCGCAGAGCCTCTGTGCCTCCCCCTTGGGGGAGGTGGCGCGAATGCGCCGGTGGGGGTGCGATTCTCCACCTGCTCGCGTCACCCCGCAACCTGTAGGGGCGGCAATTTTGCCGCCCGTGCGCCTTGATGTTGCGTGAGAATTTTTCGGGCGTCGGACGCGCCGCCCGGGCAAAAATACTGGCTTAAGATGTTATCCCGGGTGGCTTGCAAGCCACCCCTACATGCTGTTTATGGGTCTGTTGACGATTTGAAGACACACTCCGGCGTGCCATTGGCGCGCCGTCCGAGTCAGCAATACAAGCAATCATCTACGCATACTTGCGCTCAAAGTCCGCCATAAACTGCACCAGTTGCTCCAGACCTTCCACGGGCATGGCGTTGTAGATGCTCGCGCGCATGCCGCCCACCGAGCGGTGACCTTTGAGGTTCACGAAGCCTGCGCCGGCGGCTTCTTTCACAAACAGATTGTTCAGTTCTTCGCTTTTCGCCACGAAGGTCACGTTCATCAAGCTGCGATATTTTTTCTCCACCGGGTTGCTGAACATCGCGCTCTTGTCCAGGTAATCATACAGCAGGCGAGCTTTGTACTCATTGCGCTGTTGCATCACCGTCAAGCCGCCCAGCTGAATAATCCATTCCAGCACCAGCTTGCACATATAAATCGACCAGCACGGCGGCGTGTTGAGCATGCTGTCGTTGTCCGCCATCAGCTTCCAGTTCATCACGTCGGGTGTGTTCGCACGCGCTTTGCCCAGCAGATCCTCGTGCACAATCGCGATCGTCAGCCCGGCGGGCGCCACGTTCTTTTGCGCGCCGCCATACAGCACGCCGAACTTGCTCACGTCCATCGGCTCGCTCAAAAAGCTCGAGCTAATGTCCGCCACCAGCGGCACGCTGCCCGTTTGCGGCAGCTCGGCATATTTGCTGCCGAAGATGGTGTTGTTGTGGCAAATGTGCAGATAATCCGCGCCGGGGGTCAGGTCAGCCGCCGTCACTTGGGGGATGGTGGTGAAGTTTTGCTCTTTGCTGCTGGCGATGCAGTTGGCCAAGCCATACTTTTGCGCTTCTTTGTGCGCCTTGCCGCTGAACTGCCCGGTCACAATGTAGTCTGCGCAGCCGGTGGTCATCAAGTTCAGGGGAATCGCCGCAAATTGCAGCGACGCACCGCCCTGCAAAAACAGCACCTTGTAGTTGTCGGGGATGTTCATCACTTCGCGCAGCAGTTGTTGCGCCCCCACGATGATTTCGTCATACACCTTGCTGCGGTGCGACATTTCCATCACGCTTTGGCCGCTGCCGCCGTAGTCCAGCATCTCGGTGGCGGCGCGGTTGAGCACGCTTTCGGGCAACATCGACGGACCTGCGGAAAAATTGAATACTCTAGCCATGGGTATGTTTCCTTTCTCGCTTTAAACCAGCGCACAAAAATCGTTAATAACCTATTATACCGCATCTGCGCGGAAATTGCAAGCATTTTTTTACCACCTGCGGTGGGGTTCCGTCGCTTCGCCCCTGCGGGGAGCAAGTCGCTTCGCTGTGTTCTATCACAGGTAGCAGTAAAATTAAACTATGAATTATGAATTAAGCACTGCAATCGCCAGCCCTGCCGCCTTGCCGTAGGCGCGCATCAGTCCGCCTTTGCCCAGCAGCGTGCCCCCGAAGTATCGCACAACCACGACCACAACGCCCTGCATTTCGCGCCGCACAATCGCATTGTAAATCGGCAGCCCGGCGGTGCCGCGCGGTTCGCCGTCGTCGTGCGTTTTCGCCGTGTGCGAGAAGACATAGGCAAACGCCACATGGCGTGCTTTTTTGTGCTGCGCCGCCACTTCAGCAACGAAAGCTTTCGCCTCATCCTCGCTCGCCACTTGCGCAGCATAGCCGATGAAGCGCGACTTTTTCTCCACAATTTCAACGGGGGTTGTCATAGACTTTGACCTTCCGTGTAGGGGCGGCAACCTGCCGCCCGTTAATTCTCATCAAAAACCCGGACAGCGCAGGGGCGCTGTCCCTACAAGCCCTCCCCCTGTCCTGCGGGACATCCCCCTCTACCAGAGGGGGACTTGGGGCTTAAGGATATGCCGACATCAAAACTTTCGGCTGCAAGCCCCTGGCTCCCTCTGATAGAGGGAGCTCCCGCCGCAGCGGGTGAGGGTGGGGTGCGGAGCACAATGTAGGGGTCGCGCCCCTGCGCGACTCGTGGGCTTTGATGGCGTTCATTGTAGGGGCGGCAATTTTGCCGCCCGTTCCTCTTGCGCTTATCATAAAATTCCCGGGCGAACACAGGTCGCCCCTACATCCCGCGGCACAGTTTCTGGCGTTTGCCGCACACTATTTCTGCATTGTGCATGATTATTTTTTATTTCACAACCACCGTGTTCACGCTTTTCGCTGCAATCGTGAAGCCCGCCAGGTCAACTTCGCTGTCGTGCCAGCTCATCCCGGCGTTCGTCTGCACGAGCGTTGCGCGCCCATTGCCCAGCGAGATATCACGCGCGGTGTCGCCATGGTTGGTGATGATCACCGCCGTGTGCGTGGCGCATTTGAACGCCACCACCTGCAGGTCATCGGGCGCGCCTTGCACCTCAACGCGCACCGCGCCGCGCGGCACGAACTTGGTGAACTGCCCATAGGCATAGTAGCGCTTGGGGATGTCGAAGGTCTGCTTTTCTTGGTCAACGTAGATCAGCCCATCGCTGTAGTCCACTTCAGACACGGCGATCCACTTTTGCCAGCTCACCACGTCCATGATGGTCAGGTCTTCCCACACTTCGTTGGCAATCGTCAGCGCCGATGTCATGCCATAGTCGCGCCCGCCCTGCATCTCCGTCCACTCGCTCATGCGAATCACCTGGCCGGGATACTTGCGGTTCATCCACTGGCGAAAGCGGCGCTTCACGTCCTTGCCCTTGCGCCAAGCGAGGGGCTTGAGCACATAGCCGTGCACGTCAATGCCGTCCACGCGCGTGCGGATGGTCGGGCAACCCAGCACCGCGCGGGTGTAGGTCTTGTTCATGTAGCGCAGGTCGTTCATCTCCGCGCCAGACAGCATCATGCCCTGCAGCGCCGGGCGTTTATCCATCTCCTGCGCGAACTTGCGCAGCAGCCGCCGCACGCCATGGGCGCGGTAGTGACAACCCTCTTGACCCGACAGCTTTTCAATCCACGGGCCGAACGGCTCGTTGATGGGCGACAGCACCTTCACCGGCACACCCTGCGCCAGAAAA
>WQRM01000104.1 GCA_009786735.1 Oscillospiraceae bacterium
CACCACAATCACGGTGCTGTTGAGCTCCTGCAAAAACTCCTCCAGCCAGTGGATCGCCTCGATGTCCAAGTGGTTGGTCGGTTCGTCCATCAGCAGGATGTCCGGGTTGCCGAACAGCGCCTTGGCAAGCAGCACCTTCACCTTGATGTCATTGGGCACTTCGGACATGAGCATGTGATGAAACTCGTTGGTCACGCTCAAGCCGTTGAGCAGGATTTCCGCGTCGCTTTCGGCGCTCCAGCCCTCCATTTCGGCGTAAAGTTCCCATAGCTCGCTGGAGCGCATGCCGTCTTCCTCGGTCAGGTCTTCGCCTTTGGCGTCAAGCGCCGCCAGCTCGTCCATCACGTTGATGAGCGGCTTGTTGCCCAGCAGCACAGTGCGCAGCACGGTTTCGCCGTCGTACTTAAAGTGGTCTTGTTCCAGCACGCTCAGGCGCTCGCCGGGCGTGAAGCGCACGTCGCCCTTGGTGGGCTCAATTTCGCCGCTGAGGATGCGCAGGAACGTGCTTTTGCCTGCGCCGTTTGCGCCAATCAGCCCATAGCAATTGCCGCGCGTGAACTGGATGTCCACATGCTGGAAGAGGGTGCGCCCGCCGAACTGCAGGCTGATGTTGTCGGTTTGAATCATGGGGTATGTTTCCTTTCGATGCGACTGTAGGGGCGGCGGGTGCGCCGCCCGGGCTACAGAGAATATGATGTTTTCACACTTCGGGTGTATCGTTGCCAATATCATCATGGCAATAACCAGCATGTAGGGGTGGATGCAAATCCGCCCGGAAGATTAATATTGCGTTATCTTTATAGTTCGGGCGGCGCGCCCGCCGCCCCTACATGCTGATCATAGGCATGTTGATCATTTGAAGACACGCCGTAGGGGCGGATGCAAATCCGCCCGGGCAATAATACCGACTTAAGATGTTATCTCGGGCGGCGCGCCCGCCGCCCCTACATGCTGGTTATGGGCGTATTGTATACTTAAAAGACACGCCCTAAGGTGCAAATCCGCCCGGGCAATAATACCGGCTTAAGATGTTATCTCGGGCGGCGCGCCCGCCGCCCCTACAGGTGGTGGTATCCACAAATGCTCGTTCAAGTCCACGTTGCCCGCCGCAGTGAAGCCCACGCCCTCGCTTTTCAGCAAAGCACGTTGCAGGTCTTCGCCGCCGAAGGCAAAGGCGCTGCTGCAGCCGCCAAAGCGGTTCACCACGCGGTGGCAGGGGATGCCGTCGTCCGGGCAGCCGGCCAGTGCCCAGCCCACTTGGCGCGCCATGCGCGGGTTGCCCGCCAGCCGAGCCACTTGCCCATAGGTCGCGACTTTGCCATGCGGAATCCGCCGCACGATGTCATACACACTGGCGAAGAACATGACTAGCGCACCTCTTTGAATCGCTCGCCAAGCTTGTGCAGCAGCAAGTCGCGCAGCACCGTGGCTTGCTCTTGCGTCAGATGCGCCTTGGGCAGCACGTTTTTGTCAAACGGCATGGCATGTTTGATGGTAAACGCGTCGTTTGTTTCCGTGGCGAGCTTAACTTGGTCATAGGACTTTGTGCGGTTCACGAGCGTTGTGCCGTTGCGCGCAGAAATCTCATGGATATGCCCTTCAAAAAACACCGTGGTGGCATGCACATTAACCGGTTTCTTTTTCCGAAAATGCATCACCAGATGAATCGCCACAACAACCAACAGCCCCGCCGCTAGTGAGAACCAGTTGCCGCGCCACAGCACAAGCCACACCACAACCAGCGCCACAACAGCCACTGCACTGGAAACCCAGTTTGTCCATTTGCTAAAGTTCTTTGGACCGCCTGCAACTTCCATTATTCTGTCTTCATCCATGTTTTCCACAACAACTAAAATCGGCTGTTCGTTCATCGCACACCCCTCCATCATCATTATCCTCCCTATTATACAACACCGCGCACACAAAGTCAAGCCGCAACATCGCGTGTAGGGGCGGCAACCTGCCGCCCGTTGTTTGGCGCTGTGGGTTAATACAACCCACAGCCCGTGGGTTCGCGCGGGTGACCCGGCGCGCCAATGGCACGCCCTACCAGAGTTGCGCCAGTGGCGCTCGTTCATCGCACGGCGTGTTTCAATCCGCCAATGGCGCACCGTTGCCCCATATCCTCGCCGCCCGCAAAAAAAGTTGCCAAACCCCTTGCATGTGCGGGAGCTTTTTGTTATACTAGTGGATAGTGAATAGTGAGCAGTGGGAAAATTCCCACTAACCACTAACCACTAACCACTAACCACTAGGAGAAACCATGAACATCCTCGTCCTCGCCGGCGGGCACAGCCCCGAGCGCGATGTCTCCCTTGCCAGCGGCGCAAAGGTCGTGCAAGCACTGCGCAGCCGCGGGCATCAAGTGCTGCTGCTTGACCCCTATAAGTCTATCGACCCGCACGCCAGTTTCGCCGCGCTTCACGCCGCCTGCGCGCAGCAAAGCTATGCCCACACCATCCCTGCCATCGCGCCGGATTTAGCCGCCCTCAAAGCCGAGTTCGGCAACGGTGAAGACATGCTCGGGCGCAATATCATCGCCGCCTGCAAGCTCGCAGATGTGGTTTTTCTCGCGCTGCATGGCTCGCTGGGCGAAAACGGGCAGCTGCAAGCCACCCTTGACCTGCACGCCGTGCGCTACACCGGCAGCGGGCACGTGGGCTGCGCACTCGCCATGGATAAAGCCATCGCCAAAACCATNATGCAAGCCGCAGGCGTGCAAACCCCGCTGTGCGCCGGTGCCGATGCGGCGAACTTGCCGCTGGTGGTCAAGCCCGCAAACGGCGGCAGCAGCATCGGCGTGAGCATTGCCCGCACGGCAGATGAACTCACGCAAGCCCTCGCGCTCGCCCGCGAGCAGGAGGACAACATCGTCATCGAGCGCTTTATCGAAGGCCGCGAGTTCAGCGTCGGCGTGCTTGACGGTCAAGTGTTGCCCGTGATTGAAATTTGCCCCAACGACGGCTGGTTCGATTACGCCAACAAGTACCAAGGCACCACCCAAGAGATCTGCCCGGCAGACATCCCCGCTGACCTCGCCAGCGCCATGCAGACCGCCGCGCTCACTGCACACCGTGCCTTGCACTTGGGCAGCTATTCCCGCGTGGACTTCATGCTCGACGCACACGGCGAGTTCTTCTGCCTTGAGGCCAACACGTTGCCCGGTCTCGCGCCTGCCAGTCTGCTGCCGCAAGAGGCCGCCGCCGCGGGCATCTGCTACGAAGACCTGTGCGAGAGGATTGTTGCATTAGCGGTGTGATAATTTATGGTTCGGGTGGCGCGCCGCCACCCCTACATGTTGCGCTTTTATGCAACGCCACGGGAAATATCCACCTGTAGGGGCGGCGGGNGCGCCGCCCGAACCCTAAGCAAGACACAAGAAAGGCATCCCATGAAACAGCTCGCGATTTTCGATTATTTCGGCTATGCGTTGCCTTATCCGCAGGTGTGTCGTCTGATTGCGCAGGCGGGATTTTCGCATGTACTGATGTGGTATGGTGACGACTTCGGCGCGGAGTTTCGCGCAAGCAATCGCCCCGCACAAGCACGCGAGCAAGGGCTGACCATCGAGAACATCCACGCGCCGTTTGATGAAGTCAACCACATCTGGGAGGACACAGCCGACGGCGAGCGCGTGTTCGCGGGCTACCTGCGCATGCTCGACGACTGCGCGGCGTACAGCATCCCCACCGTGGTGATGCACGCCACATGCGGCAACGAACCACCGCAGGTGAGCGAAATCGGCCTTGCACGTTGGGCGGCGCTGATTGCCCGCGCGCAAGACGTGGGCGTGAACATCGCCGTGGAAAACATGCGTTTTGGCTTGAGCCTGGATTACGTCGAGCTGCTGCTGGAGACGTTCGACTCACCGCGCTTCGGCTATTGCTTTGACAGCGGCCACTGGAACGCGCGCCGCCGCGACTTTGACTGGCTCACCCGCTGGCCCGAGCGCTTGATGGCGCTGCATCTGCACGACAACCACGGCGTGGACGACGAGCATCTGCTGCCCGGCGACGGCACCATCGACTGGCCTGCGCTCATGCAGAAAATCGCCGCCACGGGCTACACAGGCGCAACTGCCCTTGAGGTCGGCAAAGCGGCCGCCCCTGACATGGCACCTGAGCAGTATCTCGCGAAAGCTTATGCACGTGGCGCGAAGCTTTTGCCACTTTTTTGAAAAAAACCACCTGCGGTGGGGCTTCGCCGCTTCGCTGTGTTCTATCACAGCCCCATAAAAATCCCCCCACGCGCGCAGCGCGGCTAGGTTTTTTTGGTTCTTTTTTTGCAAAAAAAGAACAAGAACAGGAGGACACCCCATGGAACAAATGACACTACACGAAATCGCGCAGGCGGTGAGCGGGCGCTTGCTGCACGGCGGCGAGAATATGCCAATCACCAGCGTGAGCACCGACAGCCGCCAGGCAGGGCAGGGGACGTTGTTCATCGCGCTGATTGGCGAGCGTTTTGATGCCCACGACTTTGTGGGTGAGTTCTTTGCAGCAGGCGGCGCGGCGGCGATCGTGAACCGTGAGCTGCCCATCGCGCAGCCGCAAATCATCGTGGAGGACACACGTCTTGCGCTGGGGCACTTGGCCGCGGCGTATCGCGCGAAGTTCACGTTGCCGCTGGTGGGCATCACCGGCAGCGCGGGCAAGACCACCACGCGCAAAATGGTGCAATGCGTGCTGGGGACTGCCGGGGCGGTGTGTGCCACGCAGGGCAACTTGAACAACGACATCGGCATGCCAAAAACGCTGCTGACCTTGGCGAACTGCCACCGCTTTGCCGTGATTGAAATGGGCATGAACCACGCCGGTGAAATCCGCTACATGACCAAAATCGCAAAGCCGGACATCGCCGTGATCACCAATATTGGCACCGCGCACATCGGCAACTTGGGCAGCCAGCAGGCAATCCTGCGCGCGAAAATGGAGATCTTCGAGGGGCTCGGCGAAGACGGCACCGCGCTGCTCAACGGTGACGACCCTCGCCTGTGGGCGCTGCGCGGCAAGCTGCCGTTTCGCACGATATACTACGGCATCCACAACGACGAGTGCGACATTCAAGCCAAGGACGTGAACTGCGGCGCGCAGGGCAGCATCTTCACCGTGCGCGAGGCGGGTTTTGTGGTGCCGGTGGCGGGTGAGCACCATGTGTATAACGCGCTGGTGGCCATCGCCATTGGGCTCGGTTACGGCTTGCCGATGCAGAACCTGCAAGAGGGCGTGCGCAGCTTTAAGGCGGGCGACATGCGCCAAACGACGATTGACTGTGGCGGCATCCGCATCATTGAAGACTGCTACAACGCCAGCGTGGAGAGCATGTTGGCATCGCTGTCGGTGCTGGCAAAAAGCGACCTCGGCGGGCGCAAGGTGGCGATTTTGGGTAACATGGGCGAGCTGGGCGACTTCGCCGAAAGCGAGCACCGCCGGGTGGGTGACCACGCTGCCAAGTGCGGCGTTGACTTGGTCATCACCATCGGTGACGACGCGGCGCTCATCGCCGAACAAGCGCGAGCGGGCGGCGTGGCTGCGCTTGCGTTTGACAACAAAGAGGTGGCGCTGCAGGAGATTCTGCACACCCTGCGCGACCGCGACACCGTGCTGGTGA
>WQRM01000105.1 GCA_009786735.1 Oscillospiraceae bacterium
AAATCGTGGCGCGGGTGAAGGCTGTGATGCGCCGCACTGGCGAGACCGCCGCCGCTGAACCCGCCATAAAAGAAGTGCGATTTGACAAGCTCAGTGTGAATCTTACCAACTATGAGCTGCGCATTGACGGCAAAAAAGTGGATGCGCCACCGAAAGAGATGGAGCTGCTGTATTACCTCGCGGCGAACCCCAACCGCGTGTTCACGCGCACACAGTTGCTTGACGAAGTGTGGGGCTTTGACTACTATGGCGACAGCCGCACCATCGATGTGCATGTGAAGCGTCTGCGCGAGAAGCTCGAAGGCGTGAGCAACCAGTGGAGTCTGCAAACGGTGTGGAGTGTGGGCTACAAATTCGCCACAGAGCAGTAGCGTGAAGTGTAGAGGCGCGGCACGCCGTCCAAGGCATGATAAGCACAAAAAAGAACCCCCATGATGGGGGTTCTTTTCTTTTTTGGCGCGGGTTATGCCACAGGTTGCGCGTCAAGCTCGTGGGCTTGGATTGCGCCCGAGGCGATGGCGCGGCTGCGCAGCTCCACGAAATAGCCAGCCATGGCGGTGTTCATGTATGGTCCAACATGCACGATGTAGAGGATGCCGAAGGTCAGCGCGCTCAACAACAGCCAACCGATGAAGCTCAAATAGAACATGAACAGCTCGCCTTTGTGCCCTTGGGTCATGCGCATGGAAAGCTTCAGCGCAGTGCGGGCATCAACGTTGTGGTGTGCGGCAAGGATGTAAGGCGTCATGGAATAGGCGATGGCTTTGATGATGCCCGGGATGACGAACAGCAGACTCCACAGCATTGCCCAAAGCGCCAGCCATGCCATGCCGCCCACTTTGCGGATGTAGTTGAAGAGAGCGATGTCGAACATGCTTTGGATGGTGACAGGTTGCCCGGTGCAGATTTTGAGGAATGAGCCGCCCATCCCCACGGCCAGCGGCATCATCACGAAAAACGGCATCGCGGATGAAAGCGCCCCTCCGATGCTCGGAATCCACCGCACCAACAGCGGTGAGATTGCTGCGGCGAGCGCTGAAACGAGCATGAAAATTGCGACAATGCCGATGCTGGTATTACGCTGGTTGGTCATGGCATGCTTGGCGTTGGCTTTGATTTGCACGCGCGTGAGCGGCGTGTGCGCTTGGTGTTGTGCGAACATGTGAGTTCCCCCATTTCATCATTGATGCTTCTATCATAGCACAGACTACGCGGGATTGCAAGTGTTTTTGCATTTTTCCCATTTCCTTCCCCATACTAAGCAAGAGGAGGGATTTTTATGCTTACACAAGACCATGTGCGCAATGTGGCGCTGCTGGACAAAACGCTGCGCGTGGAAAACAGCTTTGATCTGCTGCCGCGCACGCTGCAGCTGGCGGACCGCCAAGCCCGCATGTATACCATCGACGGCATGAACGAAGACAACGTGGTGAACAAAATCGTGGAAACGTTGTTCAAGCTTGAAGACACGGTGCTCAACGAGATCAAAAGCACGCGCGAATTTGCCGACAAAACCGTGCCCTATGGCGAAGTTGACGTGGTGGACAACGAGCGCGAATTTGCGGTGTGGGTGCTGTCGGGCTGCGTGGGGTTGATTGTGGAGGGCTTTGCCGAAGGCATCGTCATCGACGTGCGCAGCCACCCTGCCCGCCCCGTGATGGAACCCGAAAACGACCGCGTGCTGCGTGGCTCACGCGAGGGCTTTGTGGAAACCCTCACCGTGAACACCGCGCTCATTCGCCGCCACCTGCGCGACCCCGCCCTCACCATGGAAGCGGTTCGCGTGGGCAGCAGCTCACGTTCTGATGTGGTTTTATGCTATATGCAAGGCAAAGCGGACGCAAAGCTTGTGGAAAAACTGCGCGCAAAGCTCCACGGCATCAACATCAACACGCTGACGATGGGCATGGAAAGCCTCACCGAATGCCTCACCCGCAAACAATGGTGGAACCCATTCCCGCGTGCGCGCTACACCGAACGCCCCGACACCGCCGCTGCCTGTGTTGCCGAAGGGCAAATCATCCTCATGATGGACAACTCGCCCGCTGCGATGATTTTGCCAACCGGCATCTTCGACTTTTTGCAAGACACCAACGACTATAGCTTCCTGCCCGTGGTGGGTGTTTATCTGCGCTGGCTGCGGCTGATTGTGACCGTGCTGATGACGGTGCTCACGCCGCTGTGGATGATGGCAGTGAAGTACAACGACCGCCTGCCGGACTTCCTGAATTTTCTCGCGCTTGAGGAAACGCCGGCCATCCCTGTGTTCGCGCAGCTGGTGGTCATTGAGCTGGTGCTCGCGGCACTACGCATGGCCTCGCTAAACACGCCGATGGCACTGGTGGGCTCGTTTGGCATTGTGGGTGCGTTGCTGCTGGGCGAGGTGGCCGTCATCAGCGGATTGCTCATCACCGAAACCGTGCTGATGATGGGCTTTGTGGCACTGGGCAACTTCGCCCAACCCAGCCACGAGCTTGGCTATGCGCTGACGTTTGTGCGTGTGATTACCCTGGTGCTGGTGTGGCTGTTTAGCTTCTGGGGCTTTGTGGCGGGCATGGTGCTGATGCTGCTGCTGATTAGCGTGACAAAAACCGTTGGCGGCACGAGTTACTGGTATCCGCTCATTCCGTTCAACGCTCGCGCACTGGGACGCCTGTTCTTCCGCATGCCGATTAAACACACCAACTCGTAAGTTGCTTTTTGCAAAAAAGTTTGACGGCATGAACGGGACGCGCAGGGGTGCGTCCCCTACATAAAACACGCCCCATAAATTTTCTGCGTGATTTCGCTAAAAATTAATTGACAAGCTTCCTCGTTTCTGGTACACTATAAGTAACAAAGAAAATGAGGAGGATACCCCATGGACCAGAAAACTTTGGCGTATATCAACATGCATGCCGTGCTCGGCACGCTGGAAAATCTCTGCGAGCTCGACCCCGAGGCCAGCGCAATTGTGGCCAACAAAAAACCGCTGATTATCGCTTGGGACGTAGCAGGCGGCCCGAAAGCCACGCTCACGTTTGTCAACGGCAAAATGCGGCAAGACTGCGGCATTCTGCCCACGCATCAGCTGAAGATGATGTGCCCGAGCTGCGAGCACTTCAACCAAGTGGTATCGGGCGCTTCCATGCCCATCCCGGTGCCCAAAGCCGGCGGCGTTGCCGCACTGAAGTTCATGCTGGGCGACTTCAAGTTGCTCACCGACAAACTGGAAGGCTATCTGCGTGCCAGCGAAGAAGAGTTGGCTTGCCCCGAATTCTCCACACTGAGCACCAAACTGATGCTCAACGTCATCGGCGTGGCCATCAGCCAAATTGGCGATTATGACCCCATCGGTCAGTTCAGCGCCAAGTATATCACCGACGGTGACATGCAAATTTCGATTAAAGGCGGCATTGGCGTGACGATCCGCGCCAAAGACCACTTCCTCACCACCATCAAAAAGCTCCCCGAAAACCCCAGTGCGATCATGGAGTTCGAGAGCCTGGAGCTCGCCCGCGCGCTGTTTGACGGCAAAGTGAACGCCATGAGCTGCATCGGTCAAGGGCAAATCGTGATGGGCGGCAAAATCAATATGCTCGACAACCTCAACCGCATCCTCGACCGCGTGCCGATGTATCTGGCTTCATAATGCGAAACACACCACTTCATTAAATAGAATAAAGGAGACTTCCTATGCAAACATATACCTACCCGAAATCGCAAGAGTGGTTCCAACGCGCGCTGAAGGTTATTCCCAGCGGCATTTATGGCCACAAAGGTCCCGCACACGGCAACTTCATCCCCGTGGAAAACTGGCCGCTGGTGAGCTCCCGCGCCGAAGGCACCTACATGTGGGACGTGGACGGCAACAAGTTCATCGACTACATGTGCGGCTTTGGCGTGAACATTCTGGGCTACTGCGACCAAGACGTCAACGCTGCTGCCACCAAGCAAATGAGCATTGGCGACTGCCTAACCACCCCCACCCACAAGATTATCGAATACGCCGAACTGCTGACCGACACGGTGAAGAGTGCCGACTGGGCGTTCTTCTGCAAAAACGGCGGCGACGCCACCAGCGGCGCGATCCTCACCGCGCGCCACCACACCCGCAAGTCTAAGGTCATCTTCGTCAACGGCTTCTACCACGGTGTGGGCATGTGGACGCAAAAAATCGACTATCCCGGCATCCAACCCGGCGATGTGGCCGGCAACCTGTACATCCCCTTCAACGACATCCCTGCGTTGGAGAAAGTGCTTGAAGAAAACGAAGGCGAAATCGCCGCGTTCATCGGCACGCCATACATGCACGGCATCTTCAAAGACAACGTGCTGCCCGAAGCTGGCTACTGGCAAAAAGTGCGCGAACTGTGCACCAAGCACGGCATCGTGCTGATTATCGACGACGTGCGTTGCGGCTTCCGTCTGGACATGGCGGGCAGCGACCACTACTATGGCTTTGAAGCGGACATCATCTGCTTCTGCAAAGCGCTTGCAAACGGCTGGCCGGTGAGCGCGATCTGCGGCAAAGATGAGTTCAAGCCTGCGTTGAGCTCGCTGAGCTTCACGGGCAGCTACTGGCAAAGCTCGGTGCCGTTTGCGGCGGGCATTGCAGCCATCAACAAAATGAAGAAAATCAACATCACCAAGGTGCTGCGTGACAACTCCACCAAGCTGTGCAACGCGCTTGACGCTGCCGCGAAAAACAACGGCTTTGACTTGGTTATCAGCGGTGAGCCGCAGCTGTTCTACTTCCGCATTGCCAACGACCCGAACATGTTCGCGCACCAACAATGGATTGCCGAAATGATGATTCGCGGCGTGTTCTTCACCGGACACCACAACCACTTCACCTGTGCGGCGCTCAGCGACGACGACATCAAGAAAACCGCCGAAGTGGCCGACGAAGCCTTCAAAATCGTGCGCAAAAACAACCCGCAACTGCAATACAGCAACTAAGATTTTGTGCAAAATGGGGCGGCGAAATCGCTGCCCCTGCATGGCACGTAAAACAAAGGAGTATCCATGGCAAGCGCTCTACTTAGCATGGTTCTGGCATTTGTGATGTGGTTGACGACGTTCAGCGGCTGGTTTTTTGCACAACCGCCGCTGGTGAATGATTTGCCCGAGTGGGTCAATCTCACAGAGCTGCGCGGACACTATGCGTTGGTGACCGGGCTGTTTAGCTTTGGCACACAAGAAACCAGCATGATCGTGTGGTATGACGGCGAAATCGTGTATGAAGAATACCGCCACGGCATGACCCCGGACACGCTGCACCCGGTAAATTCCATCAGCAAGTCGATTCTGGGCACGGTGGTGGGCATGTTGCTGCATGACGGCACGTTCGACTGCATCCATCAGCCGGTGTATACGTTCTTCCCCGAAGCACGCCTGTGCATTAACTCCAGCAAACGCGACATGACATTGCATCACCTGCTGAACATGCGCGCAGGCTTGCCGTGGCTGATGCAACGCGGCTCGCTGGATTTCATCAACTGCGAGCAAGACAGCGGCTTGACGGCGTTCCTCACCCCGCAGCGGCACGCGCCCGGCGAGGTGTTTGCCTATGACGGCGGGGCAGCGATGCAGATTCTTGTGGCGGTGATTGAACGCGCCACCGGC
>WQRM01000106.1 GCA_009786735.1 Oscillospiraceae bacterium
CCGCCGTACCAGCCGCTGCCGCCGCCGCCGCCCCAAGCGGTACCATTACCGCCCAAAAGAGGTGCTCCGATACTTGCTGCGGCATTTGCAGTAGCACCATGCTGACCGCCGGCATTGTGACCACCACCACCGCCGCCGCCATCACTACCAGTATTTCCGGGGCGCGCCGTGTTCTTAGTGATATTAGTGTTCTCGGGGTTGCCGCCACGGAAACCGCCGCTAACAACGCCAACTCCGGGGATATTTGTCGTGCTTTCTCCTCGCATCACTGCGCCATTGAGAATCGGATTGTATTGATGTGTGGCTCCGCCCGTGAAACCAGTGCCGCCTGCATCGCCACCGCGATTGTTTGCGTGGTCGGTTGTGCCCACTTGGTTGATTCCGCCTCCGCCGCCTCCACCGCCTGCAATGGCAATGGCGTTGGCGTGTGTAGGCGCGCTACCAGTGGAAAGCACCGTTGCACCGCCACCCTCGCCGCCATGCGCCGAACCAAGGCCACCGCCAGTGGCAGGTCGGTTGGTTTGAGCGGATGTTGTTCGATGCCCTGCGGCTGCAAGATGCACGTAAACTCTTGTGCCAGCCGCCAGCCAAACATAGCCCATCACCATTCCGCCGGCACCGCCCATCGCAGAACGAACATTGTTTGCGGTGCGGTTTCCAGGCCCGCCGTCGCCACCGCGAATCACAAAGGCATACCAGCCTTCGCGGTAAATGTCAAGTTGGCGAGTTCCCGTGTTGGCAATCGTGATTCCCGGCACGCCAGCACCAGCATGAAAGATGTGCGTGGTTGCATGTACGACGTCAAAGCCACCAGTGGCAACCACGCCGGGTTCTAGGGGAATAAGCGGCCCCACGCCTGCCTGACCAAGACTGAAACGAAAACTATATGGTCCAAACCGTGCAGCGGCAGGAATCAACAATGCCGTAATCAGCAACATAATCACCGCTACGCGCAAAAAACGATTTACTTTCATGTTAATTTCTCCCTTCAACACGTTTCAATACTACTTAGAGAACATCCACCTGCACCGCAATGATGTCGTAGGCAATGCGGAACGCGCCATTGACCCAGCTGTTGGCATCAAACTCGGCCTGGTTACCCCAAAACTTCACCCAATCATAGGTATGACGCGAGGTGTGCACTTGCAAATCAAAATAGAACCGCACGCTAGCACCCGCCGCAACATAAACACCTGCGTCGTTGTGACCTATCCCACCACCGTAATTGCCTTGTGTCTCGGTTCGCGCGGGATAAGACCGCACATTGACGATGCGCGGCTCAAGATGATCCAACGCTTCGCGGTAGTCCCAATCTTCCCCTTGCGGCTGGTGGGGGATTCGGCGGCGCGCGCCCACCGTTGCATTGTCGTGCAGTAGATTGAAAAACTCTGGCCGCATGCGCACTGAAACTTGGCTTGTGTTGGTTACGTCGATGCGAAAACTTTGTGACGTGTAGGGGTGGAAATCAACGTGCATGTTATAGTGGTTTGTTGGCCTGCCTAAATGGCTGCGCGTGCGTCGGTGCAAATACACCATGCGGTTTGTGCCGAAATTAACAGGGGTGGAGCGCACCTCGAACGCCGCAACCCGTGCTTGGTAGGTTGCCGCCGCCAGTGTAGTGTAGCGCGCCATGGTGTGTGTGAAAAGAGCGAAGCTCGGCACTGTTAGCGCAAGCAACAGAACCGCAACACGTAGCAATATGTTCCTCTTCATCACTGTCAAGCTCCCTCTTCAACGTTGGAACTCCTTCTTGTCTACTATGATAGCACACTTGCGCGGCGCTGTCAAGAGCTTTGCGAAAAAAATCTTTTGGAAATTACTTTTTCTTGTGCACTTTTTTCTGTTTGACAAAATCCCCGTTTCGTGTTACAATATAGGGAACTATTGGTGAAGGAGGTTCGATTATGAAAAAAACGCTGTGTACGTTACTTGCGTTGGTGTTGTTGCTGGGTGGATTCGCCGTTGGGGCTTCGGCAACCTATGAAATGGACGATGCCGCGCTGCATGCTCGCGGCGAAGCATTGGCGCGTGAAACGCTTGCTGTGCTCACCGGTGATGGTTGGACAATTCACCACAGCCATGATGCCGTGCTTTCGTTCAATGGTGATTGGCACACTTGGAACCATTTGGATGTCCCTTGAAAACAGCACGAACTCGATTCACCTAACGTCGATTGCGCCCACCGCACAGCGCAGCTTGTTTAACACTCGCTTTACGCTTCGCCTGCCCGGCTCGTGGCAGGGTCCGGTTATGCTGATTTTCCTGCCCTTTACGCTGATGATCACGCTTGTTCAAAATGTCGTTATTGGCGTGGGCACGCTTTTCGGGCATATTGGAGGAGCGATAAGCTATTTCTTCTGGATAATCGTCAACGCATTTAGAGATTTTACGGGATTCTAAACCCTAAATTCACTGTGCCTAGAAGAACTCCGGCACACATCGATAGAAAGGTCTACGCAATGAACCACACAAACAAATCCATGGAAACCATCGTTAATCTGTGCAAAGGCCGCGGATTCATCTATCCGGGCAGCGAAATTTATGGCGGGCTGGCCAACAGCTGGGACTACGGTCCGCTGGGCGCGCAGCTCAAAAAAAACATCAAGGATGCTTGGTGGAAGAAGTTCGTGCAAGAGTCGCCCTACAATGTGGGCGTGGATTGCGCTATCCTCATGAACAGCGAAGTGTGGAAAGCCAGCGGCCACGTGGTGAACTTCAACGATCCGCTCATCGACTGCAAGGGCTGCAAAATGCGCACCCGCGCTGATCACCTCATCGATGCTTATAATGAAAAGCACGGCATCGACATGAACGCCGACGGCTTGCCGAACGAAGCGCTCATGGAGTATATCCGCGACAACGAAATCAGCTGCCCCGGCTGCGGCAAACGAGACTTCACCGACATCCGCAAGTTCAACATGATGTTCAAAACCAAGCAGGGCGTGACGGACGACAACGCCGCCGAGATTTATCTGCGCCCCGAAACTGCGCAGGGCATGTTCGTGAACTTTAAGAATGTGCTGCGCACCACGCGCCGCAAGCTGCCGTTCGGCATCGCGCAAGTGGGCAAGAGCTTCCGCAACGAAATCACGCCCGGCAACTTCATCTTCCGCACGCGCGAATTTGAGCAAATGGAGCTGGAGTTCTTCTGCAAGCCCGGCACGGAGCTTGAGTGGTTTGACTATTGGCGCAGCTTTTGCCGCGACTGGCTGGTTTCGCTGGGCATCAAAGAAGAAAATTTACGCCTGCGCGACCATGAGCCGGAGAAGCTCAGCCACTACAGCAACGCCACCACGGACATTGAGTATCTGTTCCCCTTTGGCTGGGGCGAGCTGTGGGGCGTGGCGTCGCGCACAGACTTTGACCTCAAAGCGCACCAAACCGCCAGTGGGCAAGACATGACCTACTTTGACCAAGAGGCCAACGAACATTATCATCCCTATTGCGTTGAGCCCGCGCTGGGGCTTGACCGCACCTTTCTCGTTGCGCTGTGTGATGCCTACGACGAAGAAGTGGTGGATGCCGAGAAAAACGATGTGCGCGTGGTGCTGCGCCTGCATCCGGCGATTGCGCCGGTGAAAGCCGCTGTGCTGCCGTTGAGCAAGAAGCTCGCCGAGCCCGCGCAGGAGATTTACGCGCAGCTTGCCAAGCAGTTCATGTGTGAGTACGACGACACTGGCTCTATCGGCAAACGCTACCGTCGGCAAGATGAAATCGGCACGCCGTTTTGCGTCACCGTGGACTTCGACACCGCCGAAGACGGCTGCGTGACCGTGCGCGAGCGTGACAGCATGGCACAAGTGCGTCTGCCAATTGGCGAACTTGCACAATACATCGCCGAGAAAATCGAATTTTAGTGGACAACACGCAGAAACGCAAAAAAGCTATTGACAAGCACGGCATGGCGTGGTATAATGGTTAAGTTGCTTGCAGCGAGAGCATGCAAGCAGAGTTGGTGCTTATGACAACGAGGTTCCACCCGTTCCCATCCCGAACACGGTAGTTAAGCTCGTTCGTGCTGACGATACTTGGCTGGAGACGGCCCGGGAAAATAAGTCGGTGCCAACACCAAAGCCGTTATCCAGCAGGATAGCGGTTTTTTTAATTCTTGATGCACACAACGAGGGGGATTTATGGCTCTTCACGAAGAATGCGGCGTATTCGGGGTATTCAGCAACACGGATGATTTAGATGTGGCGGCGGCCGCCTACCACGGCTTGTTCGCGCTGCAACATCGCGGGCAAGAAAGCTGCGGCATCTACGTCAACGATCGCGGCGTGCAAACCGGTCACAAAGCTAAGGGCTTAGTGAATGAAGTGTTCACCGAGTCCGCGCTCAAGGGGCTGGGGCAGGGGCGCATGGCGATTGGTCATGTGCGCTATGGTAGCGCGCAAAGCAACCGCGCGCGCAACGCACAGCCCATGCACGTGAACCACGGCAACGGCTCGCTGGTGTTGGCGCACAACGGCTGCATCACCAACGCGGGTGACCTGCGTCGCAAGTTTGAGTTCGAGGGCTGCATCTTCCACACCACGAGTGAAGCCGAAGTCATCGCCTACACCATCACGCGTGAACGGCTGATGGTGGACTCCATTGAGGAAGCAGTGCAAGAGGCCTACAACCACCTTGAGGGCGCGTTTTCCATGGTGATGATGAGCGCGCAAAAGCTCATCGCCTGCCGGGACAAGCATGGCTTTCGTCCGCTGTGCATTGGCAAGCTGGGCAAGAGCTTCATCGTTGCCAGCGAAACCTGTGCGCTGGATGCCGTGGGCGCGAAGTTCCTGCGGGACGTGCTGCCCGGCGAAATCGTGGTGATTGACCAAGGTGGTTTGCGCTCGCTGAAGACCTATGTGAACCCCGCGCATCTCAAGTGCATGTGCGTGTTTGAGTACATCTACTTCGCCCGCCCGGACTCGGTGATTGACGGCAACTCCGTGCATATTTCGCGCGAAACAGCAGGGCGAATTTTAGCGCAAACCTATAAAATCAAAGCCGACGTGGTCATCGGCGTGCCGGACAGCGGCTTGCAAGCCGCCATCGGCTATGCCAAAGAAAGCGGCATTCCCTATGCCATCGGCTTCAACAAAAACCGCTACATTGGGCGCACGTTCATCCAACCTGCGCAAGGGCAGCGCCAAAACAGCGTGAGCATCAAGCTCAACCCTGTGCCTGCGGTGGTCAAGGGCAAGCGCGTGATCATCGTGGATGACTCCATCGTGCGCGGCACGACCACTACGCCCATTGTGCAGTTGCTGCGTGACGCCGGTGCTACGCAAGTGCACGTGATGGTCGCCTCACCGCCCTACAAATTCCCGTGCTACTACGGCACGGACGTGAAAAGCCGCGAAGACCTCATCGCCAACCGATACGACACCTTCGCGGGCATCGCCGGTGTGATTGGCGCAGACAGCGTGGGATTTTTCCCCGCCGACCAGCTGCACAAACTCGTGCGGCCGGGGCAGGGGCTTTGCACCGCCTGCTTTGATGGGGATTATCCCGTGCAGCCCAAAGGCACGCCCTTGGCAAGGTATGACAAGAAG
>WQRM01000107.1 GCA_009786735.1 Oscillospiraceae bacterium
TTTTTTGTGGTTCGGGCGGCAAAATTGCCGCCCCTACAGGCGGGTTAACTTGCTCGCGGGAATAAAAAATCACGCACCCACGAAAGTGAATGCGCGAACTGATGAAGATGAAATTTTCTCGCGTGCCGTTGAGCAAAAATAGATGCGATGGAGCACGCGAAGGTGCCCCACCGCAGGTGGTGGTCGGAGTGTCGAGATTCGAACTCGAGGCCTCTTGGTCCCGAACCAAGCGCGATACCAAACTTCGCCACACCCCGGAAAACATTCCACTAGCCATTATACTACATTGTGTATATTTTGTCAAGATTTTTTTTGGAGAAACGAATTTGACCATCGATATCACAGAAACCCTTGCCCGCATGAACAAAGAGCAACTGACCGCCGTGCAGTGCACGGAAGGTCCGCTGCTGGTGTTGGCGGGCGCGGGCAGCGGCAAAACCACGGTGCTGGTGCATCGCATTGCGCACATTGTTGCGCTGGGCGAACAAGCCTGGCGCGTGCTCGCCATCACCTTCACCAACAAGGCCGCGAACGAAATGAAAGAACGCCTGCGCGCCATTCTGGGTGAAGCGGGCGATGAGCTTTGGGCGGGCACGTTCCACAGCATTTGCGCAAAGCTGCTGCGGCGGCACGGCGGTGGCATTGCGGGCTTCGACAGCCACTTTGCGATCTATGACACCGACGACAGCAAGCGCGTGATGAAAGAAGTGCAACGTCAGCTGCGCATTGATGATAAGTTCCTGCCGCACAAGGCGATTTTGGGCGCGGTGAGCCGTGCGAAAGATCAGCTGATTAGCCCGCAGGATTATCTGAGCGCGTTTGGCAATGATGCAAGGCAGCAGCAAATCGCGCAGGCCTATGCGATGTATCAGGCGATGCTGCAAAAGGCGAACGCCAAAGATTTTGACGACATCATCGTGCACACGGTGCAGATGCTGGAAGAAAACGCCGAGGTGCGCGCGCAGTATCAGCGCCGGTTTCGGTACATCCTAGTGGATGAGTATCAGGACACCAACCATGCGCAGTATCGGCTCGTTTCGCTGCTGGCGGCCGGGCATGGGAATCTGTGCGTGGTGGGCGATGACGACCAGAGCATCTACCGCTTTCGTGGGGCGACGATTGAGAATATCCTGCAGTTTGAGAAGCAGTACAAAGATGCGCGCACGATTCGGCTGGAGCAGAACTACCGCAGCACGCAACATATTCTGGATGCGGCGAACAAGGTGATTGCCAACAACGAAGGTCGCAAGGGCAAAAAGCTGTGGACGGACAACAACAAAGGCGAGGAAATCGCTTGGCGGATGTGCGAGGATGAGCGCGATGAGGCTCGGCAGATTGCGGACATGATTCAGAAGAGCGTGCAGCAGGGTGCAAAGTGGAGTGACAATGCTGTGCTCTATCGCGCGAACGCGTTGTCGAACACGATTGAGAGCCAGATGGTGCGCGCGGGTGTGCCGTATCGCATCATTGGCGGGCATCGGTTCTATGAACGCAAGGAGATTCGCGATGCGATTGCCTACCTGACGGTGATTGCTAACCCGGCTGACGAAGTGCGCCTGCGCCGCATCATCAACGAGCCCAAGCGCGGCATCGGCGACACGACGGTGCAGCATGCGGCGAATCTGGCTGCGCAGCACGGCGTGCCGCTATATCAGATTCTGCAGCGAGCGGGCGAGTTCGCCGAACTGAGCCGGGCGAGCGCGAAAATCGGTCATTTTGTGGAAATCATGCAAGACCTGCGCCGCGCACAAGAGCAGCTTTCGCTCAAAGACTTGCTGGAGTATACGCTGCAGCGGTCGGGTTATCTGGTGGGCTTGGCGGCAGACAAAGAAACCGAGAACGACCGCAAAGAGAACCTGCAAGAGCTCGCCAGCAACCTGTTGCGTTATGAAGAGGAAGAGGACGAACCCACGCTGTGGGGCTTTTTGGAGGATGTTGCGCTGCAAAGCGACATTGATCAATACAACGCGCAGGCAGATGCTGTGGTGCTGATGACGCTGCACAGCGCAAAGGGGCTGGAGTTCCCCACGGTGTTTTTGCCGGCGTGGGAAGAGCGTGTGTTCCCGAGCTACCAGACCGTGATGAGCGGCGCACAGGATGATCTGGAAGAAGAACGCCGCTTGGCCTATGTGGGCATCACGCGGGCGCGGCAGAAGCTGACGTTCACCACGGCGCGCAGCCGGATGCTTTACGGCAGCACGCAGTATAACCCACCATCGCGGTTTTTGCGCGAGACGGGCCTAGAGGAGCCGGAGCGTGTGTCGGGTGGGTTAACGCGAATGTCAACCACCCCGTATGTTGCGCCCGGGCGAACACAGTTCGCCCCGACAGGCAATCGAAAACCCGCCGCCGCACCCGCGCGCGCCAAACCTGCTGCGCAGCAGTTCGCGGTGGGCGAAAGGGTGAAGTCTGCGGCGTTTGGCGAGGGCATGGTGCTTGCCGCCAAGCCCATGGGCAACGACACGCTGCTGGAAATCGCGTTTGACAGCGTGGGCACGAAGAAAGTGATGCTGAACTATGCAAAGCTTGAGAAAATTGAGTGAATAGTGAATAGTGGATAGTGGTTAGTGAATAGCTTAACCGCAATCCACTAACCACTAATCACTAACGACTAATCACTAGGAGAACAACACATGAAATATCGCATTCAACAGAACACCTACCGTGATTTCGCGGTGTATGAACAACACCGGCGCAACCCGCGCGCCTATTTCATTCCCTATGGCGACGAGGAAACCCTGCGCGCCACCAGCCAGCGCGACGAACGCTACAACTCTGACTTGGTGAGAGTGCTGTCGGGCAAGTGGGGGTTTAAGTACTACACTGACTTCCGCGACCTGCCGCGCGAGCTGGACACCACCAAGGTGGAGTTCAGCGACATCACCGTGCCGAGCACGTGGCAATGCGCTGCGGGCGGGCAGGCGGAGAACCCGGCGTATGTGAACACGCGCTATGAGTTTGAGAACCCGCCGCCGGAGCTGCCGGAGGTGGTGCCTTGCGGGATGTATCGCAAGACGTTCAAGCTGGAGGAAATCGAAAACAAGACGTTCCTGCTGTCGTTTTTGGGCGCGGCGGGCAGCTTGGATGTGTACTGCAACGGCTACCATGTGGGCTTCAGCGAGGGCGCGCACAACACCGCGGAGTTCGACCTGACACCCGTGGTGCGCCAAGGCGGCAACGAGCTGATCTGCGTGGTGCACAAGTGGAGCACCGGCACGTTCTTGGAGTGCCAGGATATGTTCCGCGAGAACGGGATTTTTCGCGATGTGTTGCTGTATACGCTGCCGAAGGTGTTCATCAACGACATTTGGCTGCGCCCGCGCAAGATGGCAGAGGGCTACCGCTTGAGCTGCGTGGTTGAGGTGCACGGCGAGCAGCAAACCGGCTGGAATGTGGAGTTTGGCATTGATGAGCTGGAGGCGAAGTACAACGGACCTTCACGAGAGCGCATGACCTTTGCGCTCAACGAGCTTGATGTGGAAGAGTGGAGCGCCGAAAAGCCTGTGCTGTACACGGCGTGGGTGAAGCTCAAGCGCGGGGGCGAGGTGTCGCAGGTGGTGCGCATTCCCGTGGGCTTTAAGAGCGTGGAGATCCGCGAAAATGTGTATTTGTTCAACGAGAAGCCCGTGAAGTTCAAGGGCGTGAATCACCATGACACCAACGCCAAAACCGGCTGGTGCATGACCTATGACGACTATCTGCAAGACTTGCAGCTGATGAAAGACTTCAACGTGAATGCGGTGCGCACGGCGCATTATCCGCCCGACCCGCACCTGTTGAGCATCGCCAATGAGCTGGGGTTGTACGTCATTGACGAGGCGGACATTGAGGCACATGGCTGCGATGCCACCCACCGCGACTACGACCTCATCAGCCGCGACAAAAAATGGATTCCGCGATTCCTCGACCGCATCAAGCGCATGTTCTTCCGCGACCGCAACCACGTTTGCGTGGCGATGTGGAGCTTGGGCAACGAAGCCGGTGGTCACCACTGCCAGGACGCGGGCTATGCGTATCTGCATGCTTGCCACCCGGAAATCCCGGTGCACTATGAGGGCGTGTGGAACCACGAAGGGCTGCATGGCTACGATGTGTATAGCCGGATGTATCCTGCGCATGAGGAAGTGTCGCGCATCGGAGCGGGCGATGAAAGCATCCCCGAGAAAGTGCGCGGTCTGCCGTTTTTCCTGTGTGAATATGCGCATGCGATGGGCGTGGGCCCCGGCGGACTGGAGGACTATTGGCAGCTGTTTTATCAGCATGACAACCTCATGGGCGGCTGCATTTGGGAGTGGGCGGATCATGTTGCCGTGGACGCAGGCTTCACGAGTGCGGCGGGCAATGCGCTGCGCTACACCTATGGCGGTGACCATGGCGAGGTGATTCATGATGGCAACTTCTGCGTGGATGGCTTGGTGTATCCCGACCGCACGCCGCATACCGGCGCGTGGTGCATGAAGAATGTGTATCGTCCGGTGCGGGCGAGCTATGCCGACGGCAAGCTGACGCTGAAGAACACGAACTACTTCACCAACGAAGTATGTGCGCTCACGTGGCAACTGCTGCACAACGGCGTGAGCGTGCAAGAGGGCACAGCAGAGTTCGACATTGCGCCGCAAGGCACGCAAGTGGTGAAGCTCAAGTTGCCGGAACTGGGCGCGGGCGATGCGCACTTGAGCTTGCAGTATGGCGACACGGCGTTTGAGCAAATTACGCTGCAAGAGGAGTACATCCCCGAGCAGCTGCAGGGCAACGGCGACTTGAGCGAAGTGCTGGAGACGTTGCAGCTGAACTTCACCCGCGCGCCGATTGACAACGATAAGTTCATCTGCCGCGACAGCGAAGATGAGTTCACCATGCAAATGAGCACGGAAGACTTGGGCAACGGCGTGACCCGCGTGACGGCGAAGCTCACGCCCGACAAAGGCATCACCGAGCAGCTGCAAATCGCTCGCTTTGGCGTGACGCTGCAACTGCCGCGCGCGTGGGAGAAGGTGAAATACTATGGCTTGGGCGACAAAGAAAACCTGCCGGACTTCACGCAGCATGCGAAGATTGGTGTGTATGAAACCACCGTGGCGGCGATGCACGAGCCTTATATCTTCCCGCAGGACAACGGCAACCATGGGCAAGTGCGTTGGCTGCAACTGACGGATGAAAACGGCAAGGGCTTGCGCGTTGCCAATGCGCCCGGCAAGCTCAACTTCAGCGCGCAGCACTACAGCCAGGCGAGCCTGCATGCCGCGACGCACGAGGAAGATCTGCGCGATGAAGGCGCGGTGTTCTTGAACATTGACGGCTTTGTGCGTGGCGCGGGCTCGGCGTCGTGCGGACCGGATGCTCTGGAGCAATATCGCATTGACTTGACCGACGGGCTTGAGTTTTCGTTTGAGATTGCGGGGGTGTAATATTCAGCGCACCCCCTGTCCTGCGGGACATCCCCCTCTAAAGAGGGGGAGTGGGGCTTGCTTTTTCGACGCATTCAAAAAATCCACAGCGAAGCGACAAAAAAGTTTTTTGGTTCT
>WQRM01000108.1 GCA_009786735.1 Oscillospiraceae bacterium
GATTTCGTGGCTGGGCGCGATTTCGGCGGATGACAGGTTGAAGTACGCACGGC
The DNA here is from genome assembly GCA_009786735.1 of Oscillospiraceae bacterium. Taxonomy (GTDB): domain Bacteria; phylum Bacillota; class Clostridia; order Oscillospirales; family Acutalibacteraceae; genus WRMQ01. The sequence continues at coordinate 54 of WQRM01000108.1, forward strand.
TGATGATCTCGCGACCACCGTCCATCACGGGGTCATTCCAGGTGGAGTCTAGGTGATACCAGTTGCCGCCGATGTGCACTTTGTTCCACGCATGCGGACCGGAAAACACCGCGTTGGTGGCATCGCCGACGACAACGAAACTGGGGATGCCGTGCAACTCAAACAGCAGCTGCATGGCCTGCGCATAGCCCACACACGATGCCAGACCGCGCACCAATGCGCCGTACACCGTTGCCACGTCGCCGTTGCCGTCGGTGAGGTCGTCGGAGTAGGTCGCGCGCTGCACGATGTAGTCATGCAACGCCAGCTGGGTGTCGAAGTCTGTGCCACCTTGCGGCACGGGGATGGCCTGCGCGGCCTGCGCCACAGCGTGCACGCGGCGCTGATACTCCTCGCGCGTGAGGCGATATTGCGGCACAAAGGCAACAACACGGTCGCCTTGCGTGCGGATGCGGTAGTGGGTGGTGGATATTTGAAAGAACATGGGTTGGTCAAGCGTGATGGCGCTGAAGACCGTGCGCATGTCCTCTTCGGTGAGGTTGGGCATGTCGATGCTTTCCGGGAAATGCGGCAGCTGCGCGTAAATGGCGCGATAGGCTTGGCGCTGCAGCTCGCTCAAGTTGCTGTAGTGATAACGAAACGTGCCGGCACGCTCAAGCTCCACCGGCTGGGTGATAGCGGGCAGCGTGGGCTGCACCTGCACGGTGGGCAGCGGCCACAACCAGGTTTCGACCTGCGCAGGCAGACCGCCGTTGAGCAGCACCACAATGAGCACCAGCGTCACCGCCAGCAGCGCCAACAGCGCAAACCAGCTGCAACCGCTCCGTTTATGTTTTTTTGGGATTTCGTGTTGCTCCATGGGTGTCCTTTCTTGTTCCGCAAAACCACCCCGCCGTTGCGACGGCACCCCTCCACGGAGGGGAACTGGGGCTTGTTTCTTCAACTTGTATAAACAGTCCACCGCGAAGCGGTCAAAAGTTTTTTGCGTTACTTTTTTTCAAAAAAGTAACAAAAAATCAATCCGCCAGGCGTTGTGGATCATCGTCACCGATGCGCCCGAGCACGAGCACGTAGTCATAGATCCGCAGGCCTGCGCCGCGTTGTTCGCGCCACTGGATGTTTTCGCCGGTGAGGAGGATGGCGTTGCCGTCCTGCCGCCATTGCAGGTTTTCGCCGGTGAATACGCTGTCGTCAAACAGCGTGCGTGTGCTGCCACTGACCCACTCGGGTCCGTCGGGGATAATCTGCGCGTGCCGCCACTGGGGCGTGAGCCGCAAGCCGTTGCCGAGCAGCGTGAGCCGTCCGCCTTCTTGCGCGATGTGCTGCACATAGCCCTCAATGCGCAGGCGACCGGCGTCCACGCGCTGCCATTCGTTGAGATTGCCCCACGCCACGATGAGCTCATCGTCGTGCTGATGCAACACGTCCACTTGGCGCAGCAACAGCCTGCCCGCGTGGGAGATATACACCGCTGTGACGGTGCGTTCGCGTTCACCTTCACCGCGTGGCACAAAGCGCAGCGCCTGCGCGGGAATCCGCAGCCCTTGCGCGTGCCGCAGGGTGATTTCTGCCTGTGCGTGGCGCAGGTTAGACAGCGTTCGGTCTTGCTCGGTGGAGGAAAAGACCGCCAGAGCTTCGTCGCCGTCAAAGTTGATGCGTTCCAGGCGCATGACGAACTCTCGCGCGCTTTCCATGGGGAAGGTGACGGTGTAGGTCGTGCCGGGCTGCAGCTGCTGCGCGGTATGCAAGTCGAGCACCGTGGCAGCATACCAGCGAAAGGCCGTCACCAGCCTGCCAATGCCCTGCAGCGGCTCGGGTGAAGTTTGCTGCGCGGCAATGAAAGTCTCGGGTGTCATATCACGCAGATGCGCGGGCTGCAGGCTTGTCCACACGTCGCCCTGCGCATAAAAATGCCCGGACGCCGATGCCGCAATGTAGCGCACATTGCCCTGTTGAATCTGCTGTTGCAGTTGCGCAAGCTCGGCTTGGGTTTGCGCGATTTGCGTGGCGAAGTCAATCTGCTCGCCCAGCGCAGCCCCCAGCGACGTGGAACGCTGCACAAAGATTTCCTGGTGCACGGCGAGGTCTGCCAGCTGCCCGCGCTCCAGTGCGCGCATGAAGTCGAACATCGTGTCGTCCACCTGCCGCCCCAGCTCGTTGACGTTGAGCGCATGCAGGTGCAACGCGCCATCGGCATCTTGCAGCCAACGCAGACGTTGCTGCAGCGCAGTTTGGCGGCTGCGGAGCTCTGCCTGCTGCGTGCTTTCGCTGATGGCGGCGAGGTTTTGCCGGATCGCCACGCGCTCGCCGGGCTCAACGAGCATCGCTGCCACACCTGCACCCGCTGCGGGCAGCGCAACTTCCTCACGCACGAAGGTCATGTCCGCGACGATGGTCACCGGCACCCGCGCGAACTCCGCCCGCGCTGTCACTCGCTGCCCACCGTGCAGATCCATCAGTTCGCCCATGCCCAGCAACAACCAAATCACCACCACCGCCGCCGCTGCCGGCACGATGATGCGAATCGCTAGGCTTAGTTTGTCTTTCACTCTTTCTCCTTTATGCCACTTTTTTGTCGCTTCGCTGTGTTCTATCCATGTTCCATGAAGATTCCTCGCGAAGCGGGAGGTTTCACACCCCCCTGTCCTGCGGGACATCCCCCCTCTCAACGCCTACCCCACAAATGCAAGCATTTGCGGGGACCCCGGAGAAGGGGGCAGGGGCTTGCTTCTTTATCTTTTCATCAATAGTCCACCGCGAAGCGGCTAGGTTTTTTTGGTTACTTTTTTTGCAAAAAAAGTAACACAATTCATGCGACTTCAATCGTCAGCGCATCGGGTTCGGCGAGCAGTGCCATGAGCATGTCGCGGCGGGCGAAGAAGTCTGGGTGGGAAATGTCGGTGTTGAGGATACCGGCGAGGTGACCGAAGCGGGTCTCAAGCGCGGCGGGCGTTTGCGCGTGGCGCGGCACCATGTAGGTGCGCAGCACGTGAGCGAAGAGTTCCGCTTGGGCGTGTGGGCTGTGTGTGCCGAGGTAGCGGAAATACCGCAGGAGCATGTCGCCCTGCAGGCGCTGGCTGCCCTCGGCGAGGGTGAGTGTGAAGTCGCCGCGGTGGTCGATGCGCTCTTCCACCTGCACGGGCACGATGCCCATGGCGTTGATCCAACGGATAAAGTCGGCGTCACGCGCGGCGATGTGGCGCGCAGAAGGCGTGCCGGTGAGGGTGTCTACCGTTTGCTGCAAACCGCGCACACCACCGGTGCGCAAGGCGGCATCCAGCAGACCTTCGCCGGCGGTGATGGGCTGCACCACAAAGCGGCGCTGGGTGATGTCCGCGTGCAGCAGGAAGGTCATGCGCAGGTTTTGCGCGGCGTTATCGTGCACGGCGATGAGCAACGTGGTTTCGCCGGTGTGCAGCCAAGCGTAGGGGTCGTCGGCCTCAATGGTGGTTGGCTCGCGGTTGAACAGGTCGTCGAAGAAGTCGCCACGCTGCAACGCCACCGCCGAAAGCACCGCCAACACAAACAACAACACGCCAAAGCCCAGCGCAAACCGCGTGAAGAAATCACGCTTGCGCCGTTGCTCGGGGTTGAACTCAATGTTGACTGGCTTTTTCATGGGGTGGCCTTTCTTTGTTCTTTTTTGTCGCTTCGCTGCGCCCTTTTATTCCTACAGCAAAACTGCCGCAACGGCAGGCACCGTCACGTCATGGCCGTTAGGCAATGTGTATGTTATATCATGCGCGTTGGCGTTGGCAATAACCGTGAGATCGCCCACTTGGTAACATATGCAGCCCATCGCCGCGCTAACCATGTGAAACGCGGCGGTGAAGTCGTGCGTGCGGCGCAACTGACCCAGCGTGCGATAGTGCGCGAGCAAGTCTTCGTCCTCGCTGCCCCATGGGTAGCAGGCGCGGTTGAAGGGGTCTTGCCCGCCTTGCAGCCCGGCTTCGTCGCCATAGTAGATGCAGGGGTTCCCGGGCAATGTGAACTGCAGCGCGGCGCACAGTTTTAGCTTTTGTTTGGCTGTGGCATACTCATCCGGCGTGAGCGTTGCAGGCTCGCGACCGGGCGATTGCCCTGCCAGGCGGTTGAGGATGCGCACGGTGTCGTGCGTGCCGATGTGGTTCATCAGCCCATGCAGCGCGTGCGGCGGATAGTGCTCCTGCTGCTGCATGATGACCTCGCCGAGTTGCTCGGCATGTGCATGCAGGGCGAAATCAACAATGGCGTTAGCAAGGGGATAGTTCATCACGCTGTGCAGTTGCCCGCCTTGCAAAAAGCGTCTGCGACCGCCGTGGCTGTGCTTGTTGGAGGCATCCTCCCAGACTTCGCCAAGGATGTAGCTGTCGGGGTTCTCCTGCTGTGCGGCGGCAAAGAGGCGGTCGAGAAAGACATCCGGCAGTTCGTCGGCAACGTCGAGCCGCCAGCCCGACGCACCTGCGCGCAGCCAGTGCCGCACCACGCCCTGCTCGCCGGTGAAGAAGTCGAGCACAGCGGGGTGATCTTCACGCAGTTCGGGCAGGATGTCGATGCCCCACCAGCTGGCGTAATCGTGCGGCCAGTTGGTGAAGGTATACCAGGGATAGTGGGGTGAATCCTGCGAGGCTTGCGCGGACTCGAAGTATACACTGCGCTTGCCGGTGTGGCTGAACACGCCATCCAAGATGATGCGGATGCCGTGGCGGCGCGCTTGTTGGCACAGATAGGTGAAGTCGGCTTCGCGACCGAGCAGCGGGTCGATTTTGAGATAATCTGCGGTGTCGTAGCGGTGGTTGCTTTCGGCGGCAAAGATGGGGTTGAGGTAGATGCAGGTGACACCGAGGTCAGCGAGGACATCCAGCTTTTCGGTGATGCCGCGCAGGTCGCCGCCGAAGAAATCGTACTCGGTGATGCGACCTTCTGCGTCGGGTTTCCACTGCGGCTGCTCACCCCAGGCGGACAAGTCAAGGTTGAACTTGCTGCAGCTGCGCGCGAAACGGTCGGGGAAAATCTGATAGATCACGCCGTTGTTGACCCATGCGGGCAGTTGCATGGCGGCATCATAAACCGTGAGCTGCCACCAACCATCGCAGCCGATTTCGCCCGCGCCGCCGCCTGCATTGCCGATGGTCGCAGGCCCATGCGAGCTTTCCACAGCAAAACGATAGCGCAGCAACCCGGGTTCGTTAACCGTTAGGCGAACGCACCAGATTTCTTCGTGCTCACCCTGCATGGACTGCCAGGCGAAGTCTTGGGTGTGGGTGGTTTCGCCGTCGTAGTCGCCCCAATGCAGCGTGACGGCCGTGGCGTGGATATGCCGCGGCAGCACCACGCGCAGGGTGAGGGTTTCACCTGCGGGCAGCGCGCCGAGGGGGGCTCTGTGGTGTGTGTCGCGTGAGTGGAAGATCATCGTACACTCCCCCCTGCCCTACGGGCATCCCCCCTCAAGGAGGGGGGCAAGGCGG
>WQRM01000109.1 GCA_009786735.1 Oscillospiraceae bacterium
AAGAATCCACCGCGAAGCGAGATGAAGGGGCAGGGGCGGCAGATTGCCGCCCCTACACGCGAAGACCACCCCGGCACTGCGGTGCCACCCCTCCACGGAGGGGAATGGGGCTTGTTTCTTCAACAACCGTTAAGCATATGCCGCGAAGCGCCTGCTCCCCGCAGGGGCGGATTAGGTTTTTTGGGTTCTTTTTTTGCAAAAGGCTGTTTTAACCTTTTGTATTGATATGGTAGCCCGGGTGGCGCGCCCGCCACCCCTACATGTTGTGGCTTGATGTAACGTTGCACGCAATATCCACCTGTAGGGGCGGCGGGCGCGCCGCCCGAAATAAAAAAACATCAATACAATTGTCTAAAAGAGCCTTGCAAAAAAAGAACAAGAAATCAATCCACGCATTTTTTGATGCGGTCAATTGCGCCTTTTTCGAGGCGTGAGACTTGCGCTTGCGAGATGCCGATTTCCTGTGCAACTTCCATCTGTGTGCGCCCCACCATGAAGCGCAGGTGGAGGATTTTTTTTTCGCGCTGGCTTAGCGACTGCATGGACTGGCGGATCATCATCTCCGACAGCCAGCTGTCTTCGTTGTTGCGGTCGCCCACTTGATCCATGACGTAGATGGTGTCGCTGCCGTCGGAATACACGGGCTCGTGCAGCGAAATGGGGTCAACGATGCTCTCCAGCGCAAGCACGATGTCCTTCTTCTTCACGCCCATTTCGGCGGCGATTTCCTCCACGGTGGGTTCGCGCTGCAGGGCGATGCCCAGGCGCTCGCGGGCTTGCATGGCGTGGTAGGCGGTGTCGCGCATGCTTCGGCTGACGCGAATGGCGTTGTTGTCGCGCAGGTATCGCCGGATTTCGCCGATAATCATGGGCACGGCATAGGTGGAAAAGCGCACGTTGTGGGCGAGGTCGAAGTTGTCGATGGCTTTCATCAGACCGATGCAGCCGACCTGGAAGAGGTCGTCCATGTTTTCGTCGCGGTTGGTGAAGCGTTGTAGTACACTCAAGACCAAGCGAAGGTTGCCGTTGACCATCTCCTCGCGGGCTTGTTTGTCGCCCAGCCGCACGCGCTCGAGCAGCACGCGCTTTTCGGCCTCTTTGAGCACCTTGAGCTTGGCCGTGTTGACCCCGCAAATTTCCACCTTATTGAAGTACATGGTAATCCTCCCACAATTTTCTCAACAAGAGTATGGGAAAAATATCTTGCATTCATACAAGAGGTGTGATATAATAGTGGGAATAACGCAGGAGGGCACGCAATGGGATTAAAAGAAAAGTTGGGCACACTGGAAGACAAGGCACGGGAAAACAAGCTTGCCAGCAAGGCCATGGTTGTGGTGGATGAGATCCGCGAGAACGAAAAAGACCCAGAAAAAATGAAGCTGAAGGAATACATCAGCTTTGCGCTGGGGCGACTGAGCTTTGGCTCGATTCGCCATTTGTCTGCGGGGTATCGCCAAGAGTTCTATATGTCGGCAGGGCTTGAGCCGGCACGCGCAGGCCAGCTTGTGTTTGCACAAACGATGTTTGATGCAATCGCCGACCCCATTGTGGGCTCGATGGTGGACAGCCGCAAAAACACCCAAAATGGTCGCTTTAAGCCATTCATTGCGCCGCTGGTGATTCCGCTTGCGATGCTTTCGGTGCTGATGTTTTCGCTGCCGGGCTTCGTTGGCGTGGGGCGGGCGTTCATCTGGTTCTTCGCAAGTTATGCGCTGTGGGAAATCGTGAACACGGCGGCGGGCACATCGTTTGACGCGATTGCGACGATCATGAGCGGCGACAAACGCGAGCGCACGCTGTATACCACGATTGGCGCGATTGGTCACCAGCTGTCGGGGATGATCCCTGGCTTCATTCCTGCGGTGATGGAACTGATTGCGATTGATCGCGTGACCAACGAGCCGCGTATCTCGCAGGCCACGTTTTTCTTGATGACGGCGATTTTGTTTGGTTTGCTGGGCATCTCCACGGGCTTGTTCACCAAAAACCTCAAAGAACGCATTGTGCCGAAAATCAAAACGCAAAACTATTTTGAGAATATCCGCATGTTCTTCCAAAACAAGAACTTGCTGCTGCTTTGGACCACCGACATCCCACAGCTGATTTCCTCGGCGGCGGGCCCCACCAGCGCGCACTTTTATATCCACGTGGTGGGCAACCGCATCATCCAAAGCATCCAGTGGACGCTTGCGGGCATACCGCACTTTTTGGCGCACACACTGGCACCGTTTTTCCTCAAGCGATTCCGTCCCAGCCGCATTATTATCGCGTGCACGATGGCAAACGGCGTGAGCTTTTTGCTGCTATTTTTGATTGGTCGCATGACGGGCTTCACCACATGGTATGGCGTTGCGGTGCTGCTGATTTTCACGTCGGTTGGCTGGATTCCCGCCGGGATTGCGGGCATTGCACGCCAGATGCTGCAGATGAACACCTTTGACTATATGGCCGCCAAAACCGGCAAACGTGCCGAGGCAACGTCGCTTGCGGCGTTCAACGCGGGCAGCAAGATGCTGTGGGCGTTCGCGGCGCTGTTGGGCGGGTATGCGCTGCAGTATATCGGCTTCCAGCAAGACATTGGCGGTGTGATGCAAACGCAAACGCCGGAAACGCTGCAGGGGCTGTTCACGATTTTTGCGCTGTTCCCGGCGGTGGGTAATCTGCTGGGCGCGCTGCCGTTGTTCTTCTTCAAGCTTGAAGGCGCGGAGTTTGACCGCCGCATGGCCGAACTTGGCGCGGTGCAAAAAGAAAAAGAGACGATTGAACACTAAGTTTTTTGTGCGATATGTCAATTCTCATGTTGGGAATTGACAATCGCACTTTTTTGATGTATAATCTATTGTTAGAGAAAGCGAAAGGAGAATCACACAGATGACTGCGGCAAAAAGATATTTGGTGTTGGAAAACGGCAGCGTGATGCAGGGCGATGCATTCGGTGCGGCGGTTTCGGCATCCCCGGGCGAAGTTGTTTTTTCGACGAATATGACGGGCTTCACGGAGACGGTGAGCGATCCTTCCCATTGCGGCCAAATTGTTGTGCAAACTTTCCCATTGGTGGGCAATTACGGCGTTAATCCCGCCGATGTTCAGGCGTCCCCAAAATGTGCTGGCTATGTGGTTAGCCAATTGTGTCAAACCCCCTCTCACTTTTTGAGCCAGGGAACGTTTGACGCTTTTTTTGTGCAACATGGCATCCCCGGGATTGCGGGCATTGACACGCGCGCGCTGACGAAAATGATCCGCAACGCCGGGCACTTGCGTGGCGTGCTGGTGGACAACCCAGCCGACGCGAAATTCTCGCACTGGCCGGGCGATGCGATCGCACAGGTGACGGTGAGTGAGCCAAAGCTTGCGCCCTCGGTTGACGCGAAGCATAACGTTGTGTTGTGGGACTTTGGCGTGAAGGCAAGCGAGCTGCGTGAGCTCAACGCGCGCGGCTGCAACGTGACGGTGATGCCTGCGGGCAGCACGGCCGAACATATTCTGGCGCAGAACCCGCAGGGCGTGTTGCTCAGCGCAGGTCCGGGTGACCCGGCGAGATACGCTGCCATTGCGAGCGAGATTGCCAAAGTGGCGAAAACCGGCGTGCCGGTGTTTGCGTGGGGGATGGGTCACCAGCTGCTTGCGATTGCTTGCGGCGGCAAAACCGAGCGTCTGCCTTATGGTCACCGCGGCGGGCATTCGGTGTTTGACCATGCGGCGAACAAGACGGTGATTTATCACCAAAACCATGGCTATGCGGTGGCGATGAACAGTTTGCCCGCGAATGCTGTGGCGAGCTATACGAACATGAACGACAACACCTGCGCGGGCTTGGACTACACGGGCATTCGCGCGTTTTCGGTGCAGTTTGAACCGGCTGCTGCGCAATTTGACCGCTTTGTGACGATGATGGCGGAATAACGGTTGTATTTTAACCCCCTCTGTCGCTGCGCGACATCTCCCCCAAAAGCCACCCCAAAAATGCAAACATTTGCGGGGACCCCAGCGGGGGAGACCCTGGCGAAAATCGGACTTTCAGGTGTTGCCAAAGGCTTCCCTGTAGGGGTGGCGGGCGCGCCACCCAGGCGATAAAAATATGGTAGCATTAAGGTTTCGGGCGGCGCGCCCGCCGCCCCTACATGCTGACGATTTGAAGATGGCGGACGTGAATCCGCCTGTGCCCTAACCTCAATGAAAGAGAGAATTTTATGCCACTGAATCTTAACCTCAAAAAAGTGCTGGTGATTGGCTCGGGCCCGATCGTGATTGGTCAAGCGGCCGAGTTTGACTACGCCGGCACACAGGCTTGCCGCGCGCTGCGCGAAGAAGGCCTCGAAATCGTGCTGATTAACTCCAACCCTGCCACGATTATGACCGACACCGGCATGGCCGACAAAATCTACATTGAACCGCTGACGCTTGAGACCATCAAGCGGGTGATTCGCAAAGAAAAACCCGACAGCGTGCTGAGCACCCTCGGCGGGCAAACAGGGCTGACGCTTTCGATGCAGCTTGCCAAGGAGGGCTTCCTCGACCGCCATGGCGTGCAACTGCTGGGCGCGAAGCCCGAAACCATCGACCGCGCCGAAGACCGCCAAATCTTCAAGGACACGATGGAGGGCATCAACCAGCCGTGCATCCCCTCCACGGTGGTGACGGATGTTGAGGCAGCCGTTGCGTTTGCGGGCGAGATTGGCTACCCGGTGATTGTGCGTCCTGCGTTCACGCTCGGCGGCAGCGGCGGCGGCAGCTGTGCCAACGAAGCCGAACTGCGCGAAATCTGCGCGGGCGGGCTGCGGCTTTCGCCCATCACGCAGTGCTTGATTGAGAAGAGCATTGCGGGCTGGAAAGAGATCGAGTTTGAAGTGGTGCGCGACGCCAGCGGCAGCGCCATCGCGGTGTGCAGCATGGAAAACGTTGACCCCGTGGGCGTGCACACCGGCGACAGCATTGTGGTAGCACCTTGCGTGACCCTCGCGAAAAAAGAGTTTGACCTGCTGCGCCAAGCCTCGCTGGATATTGTGCATAGCCTTGAAGTGGAGGGCGGCTGCAATGTGCAGCTGGCACTGCACCCCACGAGCTATGAATACGCCGTGATTGAGGTGAACCCGCGCGTGTCGCGCTCAAGCGCACTGGCCAGCAAGGCGACGGGCTTCCCGATTGCGAAAGTGGCAACGAAGATTGCCATTGGCTACAATTTGCATGAAATTCCCAATGCCGTGACGGGCAAAACCATGGCCTGCTTTGAGCCGACGATTGACTATGTTGCGTTGAAGTTCCCGAAGTGGCCGTTTGACAAGTTTGTGTATGCCAGCCGCACGCTGGGCACGCAAATGAAGGCCACCGGCGAAGTGATGAGCCTTGGTGTGGACTTTGAAGATGCGTTGCGCAAAGCCGTGC